>CAZFPA010000047.1:0-16136 GCA_964520975.1 uncultured Selenomonadaceae bacterium
AAGGAACGAATTGCTTTGATCTGATTTTCCTGTTTCTGCTGCGCATCAGAGAACTGAAGATTTACACCGGCATCCTTAGCAGCCTGCTTGATAGATTCCGTATTTGCGGTTCTCCATTCGGATTCCGCACCGATCTGCGAGAAGCCCATCGTAATCTGCTTATCGCCCTTGGCACCGGAGCCGGAGCCGTCCTTTTTGGCCTGGTCTCCGCCGCCACAGCCAACGACCACAAGCATCATGGCTGCTGCCAACACCAGAGAAATAATCTTTTTCATTTGTTCAACTTCCTTTCCTATTTGTCTTTTCCCCTTGAAACCATGAACTCCCTCTTTTTCACCTGCCTCGTATGATTTTTTCAACTCACATTCTTCTGACAACTTTCAAAAGTTGTACACCATACTTTTATCATACAACTTTCGTCTATGTCATCTGCTATTATCATACAACTTGCAGACAGATTTTTCAATAGGAATTTTGAAAAATTCAATGATTTTCAATAAATATTTTATTTTTTCTTATGGTTCGCACGCAACTCCAGCGGAGAAAAGCCGCTTTTTCCGTTCCAACAATAAAGAATAATAGGTTTGGCAGGATTTTCGGCAAAGAAAATAGAATATTATGACTTGCAAGGCTGAAATTTGTCTGTACCCATAGGAAAAGCAGTACAACAGACAAATTCAGCTAATTTTTTTTACGGAGGAGATTCATCCATGATCAAAAAGCTTTGCAAAGGACTCGTCTTCGCGTTATGCCTCGGCATGACCACCTCGGCCCTCGCCGCTTCCCTGCACCCGATCCAGGGGCGGCCGGAGACGACGCCGGCCAACATGCTGCCCAAACAGGAGTACACGCTGAACAAGGTCGTGCAGGTATTCGGACGCCAGGGTGTCTGCACAGACGGCGAGTACTACTGGGTCAGCGGCAGCAAGACCCTCACGAAGTACGACAAGAACTGGAAGGAGGTTGCCCGCAATACAACTCCCTTCGATGGCTATGAGATTCCGGCCAACCATATCGGGGACATCGACGTCTACAACAATGAGATCTACGTCGGCGCGGAGAACTTCGTCGACGGTGTCGGCAAGGACATCCAGATTGCCGTCCATGACGCCAATACGCTGAAGCTCAAGCGCACCTTCAAGTTTGCTCCGGAAAGCGGCCAGGAGGAATGTGCGGGCATCACCGTGAACCCGGATGAAAAGACCGTCTGGCTCTGCTCCTGGGTCGGCGAGGAAAGCGGCCGCTATCTCTACGAATACGATCTCGAAACAGGCAAATTCCTGCGCAAGGTACATCTGCAGGCTCCGCCGCAATGGGTACAGGGCCTGGTCTACTACAACGGCTCCTATTACCTCACCGCCGATGACGGCACCGCCGACATGCGCGAGCCCGATCACATCTACCGCGTCGACATCCGCCCCGGAGCCACGAATGCGAACGTCGTGCTGGAACGCACGCTCGATGATGTGAAATTCCAGGGCGAAATCGAAGGCCTGACCGTAAACCACAAGACGAACCAGCTACTCGTACACTACAACCGCGGCTCCCGCATCGTACTCGGCATGGTCAAGGGTTTCTACCCCGGCTACGACAAAGAAATCTCCGAGGTCTTCATCTACGACATGCAAAAGGCCCGGCACTAAGCAGCAGGCAGGTAAACCTGTACACACATACATCTCTTTGGAAGCACTGCCCCGCAGTGCTTCTTTTTTTGCAGGACAGGCCTGAAAAAAACCATCCGGTATCGCAAAGAGCAGATACCGGATGGTTCTGGAACATGATCTATGATATTGATATCAGTACAGCGCCCAGGGAACGTATAGGGAAAGCACTTGTCACCGTGCCATGCGCGCTGTACCAGGAGGGGCTGTTTAGCAGATCTCTACGAGCTCAATGCCGAACATGCCGGCCAGGTCGTGGATCTGTTCTTCCCGCAGACGGAAACTCAGTACGGTATGATGGCCGCCGCCGGCTTCAATCCAGGCCGTTGCGCCCTTCTTCAGGCCGACCTTCGGCGTCCAGAGCTGCTTCGCCACCGGCAGCTTCGGCGTCTCCGCCTCCGGCTTGCGGCAGTCTACCGGATAGCTGATCATGCGGAAGCCATGACGGAAATCCGCCATCGTCACATCGACAGCCTCGCCCTCGGACCCCGTGAATACAAGGCGGGCCGGATCTTCCTTATCACCGATATCCAGCGGATGCACTTCGACACGCGGCGCGTCGCTGGCAATGGTCGGATCGACCTCCAGCATGTGCGCGCCCAGGATGGCCTCATGGCCCTTGCGCAGATCGAGCGTATAGTCCTCCATAAACACCGTGCGGTCATTATGCGCCATGATCTTCAGCAGACGCGTGAGCGCAGCCGTCTTCCAGTCGCCCTCGGCGCCAAAGCCGTAGCCATCACGCATGAGGAGCTGCGAAGCCAGTCCCGGCAGCTGCTCGAGTCCCCAGAGGTCCTCGAAGTTCGTGCAGAAAGCCGTATAGCCGCCCTTTTCCAGGAAGCTGCGGATGCCCAGATACTGCTTGAGCTGTACCCGCACCGAGCGCTCGAATTTTGCGGGCTCATTATCGCCCGGGCGCAGCGTATATTCCTGCTGCAGCTTCTGGTACTCCGCCTCGACTGCCGCATCGCTCACGCTGTCGATTTCGGCCACGAGATCGCCGATACCGTAATAATCCACCGTCCAGCCCAGACGGATCTGTGCCTCGACCTTGTCGCCCTCGGTCACAGCCACATCACGCATCGTATCGCCGAAACGGCAGACCTTGATGCGGAAGCTTTCATTATAAGCAACCGCAACGTCCTCCCACTGCGCGATCTCCGCCTGCACCTCAGCATCGCCCCAGAAGCCGTAGACCACCTTGTTATGGATGCCCAGGCGGGCGTTGATGTAGCCGTACTCGCGGTCACCATGCGCGCTCTGGTTCAGGTTCATATAGTCAAAATCAATGGTTGCATAGGGTATGTTGTTCAGATACTGCGTCGCGAGATGCAGCAGCGGCTTCTGCAGCAGCTTCGTGCCGCGAATCCAGTTCTTGGCCGGAGAAAAGGTGTGCATCCAGGTGATCACACCCGCCACCTGGTCGTTGTAGTTTACATCCTTCATGAACTGCGTAATGCCATCTGCCGTCGTCATGACGCCCTTGCAGACGATCTTATAGGGAAGCCGGCCGCTGGCATTGAGCTTTGCCACCATATCCTCAGCGTCCCGGGCAACATTCCGGAGCTGTTCCTCACCATACAGGTGCTGGCTGCCAGCGACAAACCAGAATTCATAATCCTTGACCTCTAACATGTACAAATACGCCTCCATTTATCTGAAATGATCGATACCCTGTTCCTCCGCTCCTCCCGGAACGGAAACCTTTATTTTCCCGTACCGGCATGGCCCTGCCCATAATAGGCATTGGCACCATGCTTACGATAATAATGCTTGTCCAGCAAATACTGCGGCACCCGGCAAGCCCCGCGCGTCAGCTGCAGCGCATGATAGTTCATCTCCGCTACGACCTCGAGGATCTTGGCCGTTTCCACCGCCTTGCCCGGTGTCGGTCCCCAGGTAAAGGGACCATGCTGGTTCACGAGCACCCCCGGAACCGCATCCGGGTCTATGCCGCGCTCCCGGAAGGTACGCACGATGACCCGCCCGGTATTTTCCTCATAGGCACTCTCGATCTCCTCCCTGGTGAGTGCATCCGATACCGGCACCGCACCGTAAAAGGTATCCGCATGCGTCGTTCCGAGCGGTTCAATATCCACACCAGCCTCCGCAAAGGACACGGCCCAGGGGGAGTGCGCATGCACGACCCCGCCGATATGGGGGAATTCATTGTAGAGCACCATGTGCGTGCGCGTGTCACTGGAGGGGTTGAGCTTTCCCTCAACCACCTTGCCCTGCAGGTCGACAACCACCATATCCTCCGGCGTGAGCTTTTCATAAGCCACCCCGGAAGGCTTTATCACAAAGAGCCCCGCGTCCCGGTCAATCCCGGAGACATTGCCCCAGGTAAAGGTAACGAGTCCGAGCTCCGGCAGGCGCATATTCGCTTCATACACCTGCTGTTTCAGTTCTTCCAGCATACCATCCATTCCTTTCCTGTCAGTCCAGATCCGCTACGGCACTGCCGGCGCCAATCTCCACAGCCAGTCCGCTGCGATAGCGCCCGATGAACTGACGGCAGCCCGCAATTCCCTCCGGACTCGGTTTCCGCGTTGTGCTCTTCACATCCGCAAAGACCGTCTTGTCCAGGAAATCCGCCAGGCTCTGTCCCGTTTTCTGCAGCGCGTAGACGGCCAGCACCGCCATACCCCATGGGCCGCCCTCGCCGGCGGTGTCCATGATCGTAATCGGCGTCTCGAGCACATCCGCCAGCACCTGCTGCCCGATGACCGGCGTGCGGAACAGTCCGCCCTGCGCCACCATCACATCCGTCTTTACGCCCTCCTCTTTCACGAGGATATCCGTACCGATCTTGAGGGAGGCAAACGCCGCATAGAGCTGGGTGAGCATGAAGTTCGGCAGATTGAAGCGGCTGTGCGGTGCACGCACGAAAAGCGGGCGCCCCTCCTTGACCTTCGTGATATGCTCGCCGGACAGGCAGCTGTAATTGAGCAGCCCGCCCGCGTCCTTATCGGCCTTCGCGGCCTGCGTAAGCAGTGTCTCATAGAGCTTATCCGCCGGCAGCTCCACTCCTGCGCAGGCAGCGAACTCGCCGAACAGACCGACCCAGGCATTGATGTCCGAGGTGCAGTTATTCGTATGCACCATGGCCACCGGCGCACCCTCCGGCGTCGTGACGATATCGATATCCCGCTGCAGAGACTTGAGCGGCGCATCGAGCACATTCATGGAAAAAGCCGAGGTCCCGACGGAAATATTGCCCGTGCGTTTGCGTACGCTGTTCGTTCCGACCATGCCCGTTCCGGCATCGCCCTCCGGCGGTGCCATGAGGCTGCCCGCCTCCAGCACGCCGCTCGGGTCCAGCAGCTTCGCCCCGGCCGCGCTCAGCTTGCCCGCGCTCTCACCGGCCCGGCGCACGCCCGGCAGGATATCCGCCAGCTTCCAGTCAAATTTCTGCACCGCCGGCAGCGCGCTGAAAGTCTTCAGCAGGTCAGCCCGATAGGTGCCCGAGGTCTCATCGATAGGGAACATGCCCGAAGCCTCGCCAATGCCCATGAGCTTCTCGCCGCTGAGCTGCCAATGCACATAGCCGGCCAATGTCGTGAGGAAGGCGATATCCTTTACATGCGCCTCTTCCTTCAGGATTGCCTGATAGAGATGCGCAATGCTCCAGCGCTGCGGGATATTGAACTGGAACGCATCCGTGAGCGCATCCGCCGCGTCCCCGGTGATGTTGTTGCGCCAGGTCCGGAACGGCGCCAGCAGGCGTCCGTCAGCCGCAAACGGCAGATAGCCGTGCATCATTCCACTGATGCCCACCGCGCCGATTTTCCTGAGCGGCACACCATAGCGCTGCTGCACATCGGCGGCCAGCTTCGCGTAGCATTCCTGGATTCCCTTCCAGGCCTCATCGAGCGAATAGGTCCATACCCCGTTCTCCAGCTTGTTCTCCCAGCCATAGCTGCCGCTGGCAGCCGTCCGGCAGTCCGGTGTCACGAGCACTGCCTTGATGCGCGTCGAACCAAGCTCCAATCCCAAAGCCGTCTCACCATTTTTGATACATGCCGTTATTGCCTGTACATCCATTTTATCTGCTCCCTCCGTATAGTTGTCTTACATTTAAAACCATTCAAATCCCGGAAACGGTGTTCCCGCATGCCAGTTCCGACAGCTCCTGCCACAGTATCCCCGGACAGGCATCCGGCAGCCCGTTTCCGACGCCCTTCGCAAAACCATTGAAATAACAGGATTTTCTTCGCCGTCCGCCGAAAAATCCGCCCTCCTCCCCAGTGGCAGACCCGAAGCTTTTTTCGCAGAAAAATATATCATACATCTTTTTAAAATTAGTATACTCTTTATTTATCAATTTTTCAATATGTTTAAAAAATATTTATGTATTCGTCGTGTTTCTTATTTTTTATTCGCATATAAAAAAGGCACCCCCATGGGAGTGCCTCTGTCCGCTATGCCAGGACCGCAAAAGCGCCTGTTCATTTTTTCCCCGAGATATCGCGTACCGAGCCGCGCTCGATGAGCTGCTGCGGGAACTTCATCGTCGCCTCACAGTGCTCATGCGCGATGAGCCGCAGCAGGGTCTCTGCCGCCTTGCGTCCGAGTTCCTCCTTCGGATGCACGAAAGTCGTGAGCCCCGTGCGGCTCACCGTCGCGAGGGACGAGTCATCAAAGGAAATGATCGACATATCCTCCGGTACATGCAGACCGTGCTTCTCCAGCGCGTCCATGACCCGGATGGCAACCTGATCATTGTAGCAGATGACCGCGGTACAGCCACGCATGCGCTCCAGGATCGCATCCTCGAAGAGATGCAGCGAATCCTCGTGGTCGCGCTCCATATCCTCCGTAGTGAACCATACGATGCTCTCCTCCTCGAGCGGCAGCCCCTGGCGCGTAAGCGCGCTCGCACAGCCTGCGTAGCGCATGTGCCCCTGGCTGTCATCTGACTTGAAGATGCCCGCGATGCGCTTGTGCCCGTGACGGATGAGGTACTCCGCCGCCGCACGCCCGCAGCCGTAATCGTCCATCATCACCGAGGGGAAGGACACACCCGGACTGGCCGCATGGATGAACACACAGGGAATCCCCTGGCGCTTGATCTTCTTGTAAAAATCCTCATTGAGATTCGGCAGGCCGCTCTTCGTCGGCTCAATGATCAGCCCGTCAATCCCCTTTTCAAGCATGGACTGCAGGATATTGCGCTCATTCGCCACCTTGTTGTAGGTGATCGAAAGCTGCATCGTATAGCCGTTGGAGGTCAGCACACCGTCGATGCCCCGGATGATGCAGGGAAAAAGATAATCATCGAGATACGTGGTGATCACGCCGATATTCATCGTCACCGCCCGCTGCACGACACAGGTCGAGGCCACATAGGTCCCGCTGCCGCGGCGCCGCTCCAGGATGCCGCTGTTCTCCAGAATGCTGGTCGCCTGCCGCACCGTCTGACGGCTCAGGCCGAACTGCCGGCTCAGCTCATTCTCGGAGGCCAGCCGGTCGCCGACAGCCAGGTGCCCATCCGCCACCTGCTGCTTGATCCAGCTCACAATACGCAAATATTTGGGTTCTGTCTTCTTCTGCTCCATGCCTTCACTCCTCATTCACGGACAACTTTGCCATGTTCGTGTCATACAACCTATACATAAAACATAGCACAAAACACGGTCCCGTGCAATAAAAAAGACATACAAATTCAAAAATTTGTATGTCTTTTGCCAAAGCTGTCTGTTCCTGCCTCTCAGCGCTTATGGCCGAGCACATAGACCGTCTGGGCCCGCCAGATATCGCCCTTCTTGAGCAGCGGCTGTGCAAACTCCGGATGCTCCAGCGCGTTCGGGAAATACTGCGCCTCCAGGCAGAAGCCGCTGCGGCGCCCAAAGGCCGTGCCATCCTTGCCCAGCGGCTGCCCATCGAGATAGTTGCCCGCATAGAACTGCACGCCTGGCTGCGTCGTGTAGGCCGTAAGCGTAATGCCCGTCACATCGCTCTCCGCATAGGCCATCTTCTTCAGGCCGCCGTCCACGTAGTCGATGGGACAGCTCGGATCATAGCCGAAGGAACCCGGCATGGCCTCATAATCACAGGGGACATCGCGAATGACCCAGTTGTGGTCATAGCCGCCCGCCCAGCGCAGCTGATCGAAATCATCATCGATATGCGCGCCGATCGGCGTCGGCTCACGCAGATCCATCGGTGTTCCCTCGACCGGAACGATGCGGCCATTCGGCAGTGATTCCTCATCGGCCTCCGTCCAGGCATCCGCGAAAAGCTGGATCTTCTGATCGAGCACAGGACCGCTCGCATAGCCGGCCAGATTGAAGTACGTATGGTTCGTGAGATTGCAGATGGTATCCGCATCCGATACCGCCTCGTAACGGATGCTGAATTCGTTGTCATTGGAGAGCGCATACCATACCGTGACCTTGAGCTCGCCCGGATAGCCGCCCTCGCCGTCCGGACTCGTATAGCTGAGCTTCAGACCCTCATGCGTGATCTCCGCCTGCCAGAGCTTTTTGTTGAAGCCCGTCAGCGTGCCGCCATGCAGATGGTTCTTTCCGTTGTTGCACTCAAGCTGATAGTCCCTGCCCGCCACCCGGATATGCCCGCGTGCGATGCGGTTGCCGCAGCGGCCGATGAGCGCCCCGATGTATTTATCTTCCTTTTCATAGGTTCCAATATCCGCATAGCCCAGTACAACATCCACGATTCCGCCCCGGCAGTCCCTGGTCCGCAGCGACTGTACATGCCCGCCATAGGTACAGATCCTGACCTCCGTGCCCTTTGTGTTGCGTATGGTATAAAGCTCCGCCCGGCGCCCATCCTGCAACTGTCCAAAATCCTCCACCGTAATCCTGCTCATCGAAACCCCTCCTATGCAAATTCTTTTATGTCATGAAATTCGAATAATTCAACATCTTCACTTTACTATATTGCCCGCACCTTGTCAATTCTTTTTGTAAACGTTTTCTATCAAGGCTAAAAAAAAGCCTCCCCTCCCCCGAACGGAAGAAAAGGCCGGCCTTCAAAGCCGCTGCAGATCGATATCCGCTACATCCTCCACAATGCGATCCGCCTGAGACAGATCCTGGCAGCCCGAGCTCGGATTGCGGTAGGCAATGCAGTACATGCCCGCAGCCTTAGCCGCTGCCACGCCCGAAGCCGCGTCCTCCAGCACCACACAGTCGGCCGGCTGCACCGCCAGCCGTTCAGCCGAGAGCAGATACACGGCCGGGTCGGGCTTGCTCTGCGGCAGATCCGCACCGCTCAGCACCGACTGGAAATAGTCCTGCAGACCGAATTTTTCCAGCACGGCCTCAATCACCACCCGGCCAGCCGATGATGCCAGGGCCAGCGGTATCTCGCGCTCCCGCAGCGCCTCCAGCAGCTTTCTTGTTCCCGCAATCGGCTGAATCGAATCATCCTGCCGCAGATGCGCGAGATAGCACGCATGCTTGTAGGCGACCATCTCATCCACACTGAGCTGCTGCCGCGCGCTGGCCGCGAGCACATCGCTGAAAAGCGCCTTCGTCGTACGCCCCATGTAGTGCACGAGCTCCCGCTCGTCGAAAAACAGCCCGAAATGCTGCAAGGTCTCGAGCTTGGTCCGCGAATGTATGGGCTCGCTGTCGACGAGCACTCCGTCCATATCAAAAATAAAAGCATCCATCCTGCCTGTTTCCCTCACCTTCCACAAAAAAGGCCGCCGCCCAGGCCCAAGTTCCCCGGCAGCAGCCATGAAATCCGTTCTGTCATTTATTCTCTTCCCGGCTGATCAGCGACTCGAACATCTCCACCGGCAATGGCTTGGAGAAATAGTAGCCCTGGATATCATTGCAGCCGATCTCCTCGAGGAAATCCAGCTGCGGCTTTGTCTCCACGCCCTCGATGACGACCCCCATATGAATCCATTCCGCCATCTGCACAATGCTCTTCATGATGAGCGCGGCCCGATCGGAATTTTCCACATCCTGAACGAACCCCATATCCACCTTGAGAATATCCACCGGCACATTCTTGAGCATGTTCAGCGAGGAATAGCCGCTGCCAAAATCATCCATGAGAATCTTGAAGCCCTTTTCCTGGAAGCTGCGCATCACCGTGAGCAGCTGACGCGGATTCTCCGTATAGGCCGTCTCCGTGATCTCCAGCTTCAGCATCCACGGCTCCAGGTCGTACTTCTTCAGCAGCGCCATAACCGAAGCAAAGAAGTCCGCATTGTAGAAATTCACCCGGGACACATTGACGGAAACCGGTATCACGTAGCCCAGCGTCGCCTTCTGCTTTGCAAGTACCTTGCAGGCCTCTTCCCAGACGAAATGATCGAGCTTCACGATGAAGCCGTTGCGTTCAAAAATCGGGATGAAGCGCGCGGGAGAAATCATGCCCTTGAGCGGGTGTATCCAGCGCACCAGCGCCTCCGCGCTCACCGTCTTCTTGTCCTTCAGGCTGTACACCGGCTGCAGATAGATCTGGAACTGCTGCTCGGCCAGCGCAAACTCCATCTCCCGCAGAATCATCTGTTCCTCGAGAATGAGCTCGCGCATATTCGTGTCGTAGTAGGCATAGCGGGTCATATAGCGCCCCTTCACCGTATTCAGCGCCATATGGGCCCGGTCACACATCTGGTCGACCGGCAGGAACACATTATCCACCGGATAGACACCCGCGTAGAAGAGGATGCTGTGGCTGATGGACAGTGAATTCACCGCGTCGTCAAGACCCTGGATCAGCATTTCCATCTGCAGCGTCTTCACCGGCAGGCAGAGCGCGAAATGATCGGCCTCCAGCCGCCCGCAGACACCGATATGGGCTGAAATCGTATTGAAATAGGCCGCTGCCGTCTTGAGAATCAGATTGCCCGTCTCAATATGGAAAAGGTCATTGATGACCTTGAAAAAGCTGATGTCCAGGTAAACAATCGCATAGTCCTGCTCCGCCTCCGACTGCATGAGCGCCGCCGCCTTCGAATAAAAGGCCTCGCGATTGTAGATGCCCGTAAGGGAATCGAGCTCGATATAATGGCGCATCTCGATGATCTGACGGTCCTTGGCCGCCTGCTCCAGCTTGCGCCACTCGTTCTCCAGCCGGGCCATGACATTGTGCACGCGGCAGCGCACGATGGTCGGGTTGTACGGCTTCGTGATGAAATCCGCCGCGCCCATCTCCATAGCCCGCACCTCACTGTCGCCCTCGTTGCGAGCCGTCGTAGCGATTACAGGAATCTCCGCAAACTTCTCCCGCTTCTTGAGAATCGAAAGCAGCTCGAGCCCATCCATGACCGGCATAACCAGGTCGAGCAGCACGATATCCACCGGCTGCTTCTCCATGACATCCAGGGCTTCCTTGCCGTTGGCGGCCTCGATGATGATATAGTCATTCCGGAAAAACTGCATTAAAATCGCTCTATTGATTTCTACGTCATCAACAATAAGCATTACTGATTTCTTATCCATAGGATTCCCTTCTTTATCCGGACTAAGGAATCATTGATTCCCCAATGATTTTAGCAGAACCTGGTACAGTATACACGGGTACGCTGCACTACCTCAATTTTATCATACAGAAATAATTTTTTCATCTACATTTCTATACGGATCAAAAATTTATCCCCGGCACCGCATGGCCTATGGCATCACCGCCGGCGTCAGCCGGATCACCAGCCGCAGGCGATTGCCCACCGGCTCCTCCTGCGCCTCGTAGCTGTAACTGACCTCATCGAATACCCGGCGGATAAAGGCAATGCCCAGACCACCGATCTTTTTCTCCTCCAGCGGTTCCGCCCCCGGATGTTCCAGCGCATCCGCCATAACCAGCGGATTGAACGGACGACCGCTGTCAGCCATCTCGAGCTGAAAACTTCCCGCCTCACACCAGGCCCGAAGCCATACCTTGCCCGGTGCCGCCTTGTCATAGGCATAGCTGATGATGTTCACTACAGCCTCCTCGAAGCCCAGCTGCATGCGCAGCAGACGTTTCTCCGGCACCCCGCAGTCCCTGGCCCGCCCCAGGATAAATGTGAGCATATCCTCATAGCGCTCCAGCACCGCAGGAAACACACTCCAGGGCTCCTGCATAGTCAGGCCCCCTTCAGTCTAAGTCTTCAACAGAAGAATAGATATTGAAAAACGCATCCAGTCCCGATTCCTCAATGATTTCCTTGACCATGCCCACCGGCCCGCAGATCACGAGCTTACCGCCGGCAGCCTTCGCCTTCTTGCCCAGCAGCAGGATCACCCGGAGGCCCGCACTGCTCACATAGCTCAGGTCCTTGAAGTCCAGCGCAATCTTGCTGTTTTCCGCCAGCACCTCCAGCCCGCTCTTTTCCAGGGTCGGCGCCGATACAGCATCCAGGCGCTCTGTTACCGCCACACAGGTCCAGCTCTGCTTCCGCTCTATTTGAATATCCACTACAATCTCCGCCCTTCATATAAATTCATACATGTGCATGACACTCAGATACATTCACATGACACTTAAGTGTTCTATTCGTCGCGCGCGAAAAAAAATCCTGCCTGCGACCTGGCCGTATCTCGCTCTTTGTTTCCCGAATAAAATTCCGCTACAGTAAAGACAAGCGCTAATCCACGGGAGACCGGTCTCTCACCGAAAGGTGAGAATAATGGACACAAACGAACTTCTTTCCCTGGCGGCCGCAGGCCATGAGGCCGCCATCCTGGAGCTGCGGCAGCAATTCCTGCCGCTCCTGTACAAGGCGGCAAATCAACCGCACCTGCGGCCCATCTACGCGGAGGCCCTGAGTGAAGCCGAGATCAGCTTTCTACTCGCCATCCGCAGCTACAACCCGGACCGCGGCATCCCCTTTCCCGGTTATGCCAAGGCAATGGTCTACGGCAGTCTGCGCACGCTGTTCAAGCAGGAGCGGCGCCGCTGGCAGCGGGAGCTCTACCCCGCTGCGCCCGCCGACGGTCTGAGCTTCTGGGACACGCTGCCCGAGCCGCAAAACGCCATGCAGGAATACATCGACAGCGCCGACCTGCTGCAGGCCCTGGCCGCGCTGCCCCGCCGTCAGCGGCAGCTGCTCTCGCTGCTCTACGGACAGGACTGCACCCAGAAGGCCGCAGCGGCAAAGCTCGGCATCACCCAGCAGGCCGCTGCCGCCCTCAAGGCCCGTTCTCTGCGGACGCTGCGGCGAAATCTCCAGGCCAACGTCCCCCGGACGTAAAAATCCGCTCTGCACATATTTTCTTTTCTTGGCAGGAAAATTGTCCAAAATACAGAAGTCTATAGAAGATATTCTACGAACTACGAAACGGAGGAACCGGATATGAAAAAATTCCTTTTGACCTTACTGGCGGCCGCCGCGCTTCTGACCGCCCTGCCCGTCTATGCTGCACCACAGGGCGCCGCGGCTGCGTCGGAGCCCGAAGCCCTGACGGTTGGCATGCCAAACCCATACGTTGCATACGAAACCCTGCCGGAAATGAAGGCCGTGCTCGGCTTCGATCCCCTCTTTGTACCGCGCTCAGCCGGCTACGAATGCACCAAGATGTACATCATCGGCGGCACCATCGCGGACATCCGCTTTACAGGCATCAAGGACAATGCCCGCAGCACCTGCGGCGTGCGCTCAGGCCGCATCGATATCGCCGGCATGGATGACATCAGCGGCTACTACAGCGTACCCTGGGAAGACGTGCATATCAGTCAGACCGACCTGCACCTGGCCCAGCTGGACTACGACTCTTTCGTCGCCAACTGGACACATGGCAAATACGCTTTTGCCTTCAACGCCAATGCGATCAGCTCGGACCGCTTCCGCGAAATCCTCACCCAGCTCGTGCAGACAACCGAACGAAACTATAAAGACTGACCCGGCCCGCGCCGGCAAAAAGGACCCGCAGAACTGGCAACAGCCAATCCTGCGGGTCCTTTCTTTTCCTTATTTACCGTGTCAGCACACCGGTCAGTGCCACAGCTTCATGTTCTGCTCAGGAGGCCGATGCTGTCTCCGCACAAAAAAGGCCTCCTCAAAATCCTGCATGAGCCGATAGTGCTCCAGCATCGCGTCCCGCAGCTGGCTCTCCATCGTCCGGCGGCTCCAAAGCGCCGGAATCCGTATCCCGCCCGGGAGATCGATGAAAGTCTGCGGATGCAGCCCTGCCGCATCGCGCTCCTCACTGAGCCCCATATAGTGCACCACATTCACACACCCCAGTGTCTCATCCCCCGCAATCCGCGGTGCCCGCGCCCGGAAGGGAGCGAGGACGAGCTGCGGCGCGATAGCCAGCGGCACACCGAGCATGTGCCGGAGCCGGGCTGCCGCACAACGGCGCAGCAGCGGCAGAGCCATCCCGCGCCGTAACGCGAGATTGCGCAGCACATTTCGCATGCGCTGCCGGACGATCAAGGTCTTTCCGTTTTCCAGATACAGACAAGTACAATCTCCACAATCCTCGTAGACTGGCAAAAGCGCTGTGATTTCCCGATCCAATGGTAAACTAAGCAACTGACCTACCTCCTCAGATTTTAATTGTATTGCTCCAACTAACTATAAATATACCAAATAATGGAATTATTTGCAAGCTAAAAATAAGGCATATTATAAAATACGCCTTATTTTCTATGGAATTTTCACTATTTTTTGTCTTTAATCCTTAAAGTTTCTTTATTCTCCTTTAAAAATATCACTTTTGTTTTCCACAGCCCGGGTCAGCTGGTGAAGACTCCGGTCCAGATCCTCCAGGCGGCCCTCGATACGCACGAGCAGATACGCCGTGACCACCATTGGAAAGCCGTAATTTCCGATTGACATCAGGAAGCCCTCCATGGACTCACCCCCTTTCACTCAAATACCTGCCGCCAGGCACCGAAAATACAACGGGAATGTTTGTCTAACCGCAAAATCTGTAGTATACTCGATGTAGT
The DNA here is from genome assembly GCA_964520975.1 of uncultured Selenomonadaceae bacterium. Classification (GTDB taxonomy): domain Bacteria; phylum Bacillota; class Negativicutes; order Selenomonadales; family Selenomonadaceae; genus CAZFPA01. Next base: position 14,523 of record CAZFPA010000047.1, read on the forward strand.
AACAAGATACGGAGGAGAAATACATTGGATACAAAAAAAGTACGCACTCGTTTTGCCCCAAGCCCTACAGGGTATATGCATATTGGAAATCTCAGAACGGCGCTCTACGCCTATCTTTACGCCAAGGCCGAGCAGGGGGACTTCATCCTGCGCATTGAGGATACCGACCGCACGCGCTTCGTGCCCGATGCTGTCGACTTCATCAACCGCACGCTTGACGCGGCCCACATCATTCCGGACGAAGGCCCGGACATCGGCGGCGACTGCGGCCCCTACATCCAGAGCGAGCGCATGGACATCTATGCCAAATATGCGCAGCAGCTCATCGACAACGGCTTTGCCTATCGCTGCTTCTGCGATTCCAGCGAAGCACATGAGCAGCCGGCAGAAAACCACGAGGGCTTTGTCGGCTACAACCGCGCCTGCCGCGATCTGCCGCAGGAAGTCATCGACAAGAACCTTGCGGAAGGCAAGCCTTTTGTCATCCGTCAGAAGATGCCGCTCAGCGGCTCTACGACCTTCAACGATGTGGTTCACGGCAACATCACCATCGGCAACGACACGCTCGAGGATCAGGTCCTCATCAAGCGGGACGGCATGCCGACCTACAATTTTGCCAACGTCATCGACGACCATCTGATGGGCGTCACCCATATCATCCGCGGCACCGAGTTCATCACCTCGACGCCGAAGCATGTCCTGCTCTATCAGTTCTTCGGCTGGGAGCCACCGGCCTTCATCCACCTGCCGCCAGTCATGGGCAAGAATGAGGACGGCTCGGTCTCGAAGCTCTCCAAGCGCCACGGCGCTACGAGCTTTGACCAGCTCGTACAGATGGGATATCTGCCGGAAGCCATCACCAACTACGTGGCCCTGCTCGGCTGGAGCCCGAAATCCAATCAGGAAATCTTCTCCATGCAGGAGCTCATTGAGCACTTCTCGCTGGACGGCCTCACGAAATCCCCGGCCATCTTCGACTATCAGAAGCTCGACTGGATCAACGGCGAATACTTCAAGGCCATGAGCGACGAGGAATTCGCTAAATCCGCCCATGCGTTTGCCGGCGACCTCACAGCCGCTGTCGAGGAAAAATGGGGCTATCTCGCTGCCTTGCTGAAGCCGCGCGTGAGCCGCTACGACGAGATTCCGGGACAGATCGGCTTCTTCAACGGGCTGCCGGACTACGATACGGATCTCTTCAACAACAAGCGCAACAAGGTCAACCCGGAAAAAGCTGCCGCTATCCTGCCGCAGGCCATCGAGGCCCTCACGCCGCTCACCGAGTGGACCCCTGAGGCCATCGACGAAAAGCTCGAGGCAGTCATCGCCGCCAGCGGGCTCAAGATGGGCACCTTCATGTGGCCAGTCCGCATCGCGCTCTCCGGCCAGAAAGTAACGCCAGGCGGCGTTACCGAGCTGCTTTATATCCTCGGTCAGGAAAATTCTTTAAAAAGATTGGAAAAAGGGCTTGCCAAAATCCAGTCTATAGTGTAATATAATATTTGTTGTTGCGGCGCGTTGGTCAAGTGGTTAAGACTCCGCCCTCTCACGGCGGCTTCATGGGTTCGAATCCCATACGCGTCACCATACCGCACACACAGCCAGGAATCTCAG
>CAZFPA010000048.1:0-5204 GCA_964520975.1 uncultured Selenomonadaceae bacterium
AGCCGATACCAGATCATCGGGACCACCATCATCGGCACGCCCGCATAGAGCGTTGACCGGAGATCCGGTGTGAAGGCGATGACAACCAGGCAGAATACCTGTACCCAGATGCCGAACAGCGTCACATAAGGGAAAAACGGGGTCTTATATTTCAGCGTATCCACAGCATTGATGGCAATCATGTGCTTGCGGAAACGATACTGGCTCCAGCAGATGGAAATCCAGGCCATTGCTCCGGTAAAGCCGGAAACCGCCAGCAGATACGTATAGAGTGTTGAGCTCGTATCAAAGGTATAAGCCAAAATGATGAGCCAGCACGCACATACCGATACAAAGATGGATTTAGCCGGCATACCGTTTTTATTGAGGCTGGCCAGCCATTTCGGCGCCATGCCGAATTTCGACAGTGCATACAGCGTGCGGCCGCTGCCATAGAGACCGGAATTGGAGCAGGAAATCGCCGCAGTAAGCACCACAAAGGCCAGCATAGAGCTCAGAGAGCTCAGGCCATACTCGCTGAGTGCGGCAGCGAACACGCTCTCCTCCAGGCTGGCCTTGTCCCAGGGCAGGATGGAGATGAGCAGGGAAATCGGTATGATGTAGAGAGCAATGATACGCCAGGTCACATTGCGCACGGCAATCGGAATGCTCTTTTCCGGTTCCTTGCATTCGCCGGCCGCCAGACCGATGATTTCTGACCCCTGGAAGTTTACCAGGATGATGACCATGGTCAGGATGATCGACCAATAGCCGTTTGGCGCAAAACCGCCACTGCCCAGCAGCACGCTCGTGCCCAGCGGCCCGTGGTCGCCGATCACGCCAAGACAGATGAGGAAGGCCACCACGCTGAAGGCTACCAGCGCAATGATCTTGATGATGGCGAGCCAGAATTCACTCTCGCCAAATTTATCGACATGGAAAAGGTTGATGAGTGTCACCAGAAGACCAAAAAGAACCGCCCACCAGAGCTGACTTACGCCCGGCACAAAGTTGTTCATGATAATACCTGCGGCAATCATTTCCGAAGGCACGTACGCCACCCAGTTGAGCCAGTATGCCCAGCCCACCCCACAGGCCCAGGTTGAAGAAATATTCTCCTTTGCGTACGTTACAAAAGATCCGGACACCGGCTTGGCAACGGCCAGCTCCGCCAGGCAGAGCATGACGCAGAGCACGATGGCTCCGCCCAAAAGATACGCGAGAATCGCTGCCGGTCCCGCTTTTTCCAATACATATCCCGTTCCGAGGAAATAGCCGCTGCCGATGATGCCCCCGAGGGAAATCAGCTGCAGATGCCTATTCTTCAACCCTCTATTCATAGTTGGTTCCTTCATGGCCTTACTAACACAACCTTTCATTTTGTTACTCTCATCGAGTAAGTTTTATTTATTCCAAGGTAAAGAATACTACAAAACCGGAGGATTTACCATAGAAAAACGAAATATTAATTGTATATTTTTTCGATTATTTTCCGACTATTTTACCCTGACAGGAAAATAGGCTATACTTAAGGAAACAAATCAACGGAGTGCATTGCCTATGAAAGAATATCAAACCCTTCTCCAGCCAGGGGAAGCCAGCTATGAAATACAGAAATCCCGGTTTCTGGCCCATGCCCGGTCCGTGGAAACAGAGGACGAGGCCCAGGCCTTCATCCAGCAGATGAAAAAGAAATATTTTGACGCCCGCCACAATTGCTCGGCCTGGATTCTCGGCGATACCGGCAGCCTGCAAAAATCCAACGATGACGGCGAGCCCGGTGGAACTGCCGGCAATCCTATTCTGGAGACCATGAAAAAAAACGGCCTCACGAATACGGTCATCGTCGTCACGCGCTATTTCGGCGGCATCAAGCTCGGAGCCGGCGGTCTGATCCGCGCTTACAGCCACACGGCCGCCCTCGGCATCGAGGCCTCCGGCATCCAGCGCATGACGCTTTTCTGCCGCACGGCGGTCACAATCAGCTATTCGCTGCTCGGCACACTGGAAAACGAGCTGCGCCGCCAGGAGATCCGCATCGCCGATAAGGCCTTTGCTGAGGCGGTCACGCTCACGCTGCTGCTCCCCCGGGAAACGGCCGGGCAGACCATCGCAGAACTCGTCGATCTTACCGCCTCCCGCTGCGAGATTGTCCCGCAGGGAGAAGAGTACCTGGGCATTCCCCTGCAGGCACCCACGGCGGATGCGTGTACGAAATAACCGTTAAAAGCAGGCTGTACCAGTCCGCTCGCCCGGCGTCAAAAAAGCGCCTTCCCATGGAAGGCGCTTTTTGCTGTTCAAAACGATCAGACCCGGGCCATGAGGCTGTCCAACGCTCCGATGACTTCATCGGAAAGAGCACCGATCTCCAGCAGATATTCCCGCACCTTGGCGGTTTTCTGACTGTGATAGGCGTCAATCGCCTCCGCACAGATCTTGTGGAAGCGATCATGGGCCTGTCCGAGCTTCGAGAATTCCGGCAGGCTGCCATACTTTGCCTGCCCGGTCGCATGATACCATTTGCCGAGACGGCACAACGAGGAATCCGCTACGTCGGCTGCCTTGAGCTCAATATTGCCCCAAAGCATCTGCTCAATACGGGTTTTCCAGATCAGATGGTCGGTCTTCGCGAGACTGATGACATCCTTTTCCGAAAACGGCAGATTCAGGCTGCCGGCCTTCATGCGCATGGCATTGCAGCGCCGGAGCACTTCGTAGATATCCTTGTTGCATTCCTTGGTATAGGTATTGAGCTTGTGCACATTTTCCATCGCATTGCGCAGCGTAGCATTCATTTCCTCAAAAGAAGCCGACTGTTCCTCCGCCATAGGTGCAAGATCGCTTATCGCCTTGCCGATGCCGTCAAACACATCGACGAGCCGGCTCGTATGGGTCTGTGCTTCGCCCACAGCCGTTACATTGGACTGGAACGAGCGATCCATCTGGGTGAATTCCTGAGCAATTCCCTCCGCCCCGGTACGTATCCGGGAAAGCTGCTCACTGATTTCCCCCACCGACTGCTTCGACTGCTCCGCGAGCTTGCGTACCTCTTCCGCTACAACGGAAAAACCGCGGCCATGCTCGCCGGCACGTGCCGCCTCGATGGAGGCATTGAGCGCTAACAGATTGGTCTGCTCGGCAATACCGTTTACAACCGCGACAAGATTGTCGATGCTGGCCGTGGAAGCATGCAGCTGCTCCACGCTTTGGTTCATGCCCTGCAAGCTCTGCTGGGCATGCCCTGTCTCAGCTGCTACACTCTGCACACTGCTGCTCGTATGCGACATCGCATCACGGCCCACATCCGTCTGCCGCGAGGTCTCTGAGGCCGAGCCAGCCAATCCGTTAATGGCCTCAGCCATGCCATCTACTACGCGCATGAGCTCGTTGACGGTCTGCATGATATGCTCATATTCCGTCGCGATATTGTTGAGCACGCCTGAGCTCTTACTCTCATCGGTCACCGAATCGTTGATTTCCATAAGAAGATCAATATAGCGCCGCTGCTGTGCCTGCACGAAATTCGTGAGCTCACGTGCTACGCCTTGGAGCTCCGTGCTCCGGACTCTTGGCTCCGGCGCGGAAAAATCCCCACCGGACAGTTTTTTCAGATAGGCTTCCAATGCCTGGATATCCGTTTTGTCAAAAGCCGCCGTTCGTTCCGGCTGCTGGGCAGATTCCTTCTTGCTGCTGAAAAACATCGTATGCCACCCCAATCCTTATGTAATTTCATGTTATGTGCCTTTTATGGTATTTATTATACCATGAAGCCCCTGGAAATTACAGCTTCGATGCAGAAAGATGCTGGGGAGATGCTGTTTTTTTCGCAGCTGTACCAAGCAGATCCATATAGGGGAACGTATGGAGCAGATACCGGCTGATGGCCTCACCGATGAGCTTTTTCCCCTGCTGGTCCGGATGCAGGCCATCGGTGGTGTAATCAGCACGCAGCCACCCCCGGCTGTCCGTGAGCCCGGCCGTAACATCGACGGCATAGGGCTGACTGCGCAGCCAGTCGTTCAGACGCTGCTGCTGCAGCAGCCAGCCATCGGCGGGCGCACTTATGGTTCCGGTGCGGGCCATACGATCCGGGTTGATCGGAGTGACCGTAGCAAAGACCGGAATAATGCCATAGGAATTGCACTTGTCGCGCATCACGGCCATCATGTGGATAATGCTCCAGGCAGAATCTCCCGCCCGATAATTATTCACGCCCCCCATGATGATGAGCACGCGCGGTGCGAAGGGCAGTACATCCCGCTCAAAGCGTTCATCCATAGCCTCTACGGTATTGCCGCTGTAGCCAAGATTTTTGACCGGAACCTCGGAATAGGTCTCCCAGTCATAGAGACGATACCCCGGCGGCACCGAAATGACCCCGCCGCCATGTGTGATACTGTCACCAAGAGCCGCGACCTTGACAGGTGAAGTCACCTGGAAGTCCCGCGGCTCCGACCAGCCGCCCAGCGCATTGCCGTCCGCGTCCTTTGCCTGTACCTGCCAGTAGTAGGTACCGCCCCAGGTGTAGCCCGCATCATCATAAAGGGAGCAGTCGGTTGTCGTCAGATCACGGATGAGCTTATCCGCAACCCGCGATGAGCTGCCGCGCCGATAGACACGGACCTCATAAGAAACCGCCCCCCGGAATGGAATCCAGGAATAGACCGGATAGAGCGGTGCATAGGCCATCTGACTGAATTCTGTCGTAGGTGCCGGCGCCGGCGGATTGACGACAGCCGCCTTCAGCGGTTGGGGTGCCGTATAAGGACCGATCTCAATTCCACTGTAGTTGAGCGGGCAAACTTTCCAATAATAACCATCACGATCAGCCCCCAGGGCAGCCGCATCGATTTCATAGCCGTTGACAAAGGCATCCGAACGTGACCACACTACATTGTCCGGCGTATCCGCCGCGCCGCGCAGCAGGACCACCCGATATTTCACCGCCCCCGGAATCGCTTCCCACTGCAGCCGTATCCGCTGCACGGCCGCCGGATGCACCGCTGCTGCCGATTGCACAGCCGGTGCGGCCGGGGCCGCCGCCAGAACCAGTGGTACTTCAGTCAAAAACAAGGCCGCCGCGAGACACAGACAGCCCGTAAATTTTGCGTGTATTGTTTGCATAATCAGACTCCTAAAGGAATATGGCGGCCTCTCAGCCTCCGTGTTTACAAAAATATAGGGTGCCGCAGACGCAGCACCCTCCTATTATAACGCCATTGTTC
>CAZFPA010000048.1:5304-15845 GCA_964520975.1 uncultured Selenomonadaceae bacterium
CAACGAGGCGGGAGATATCAACTCACCGCCGAAACCTTTCCTGTCTTAGAGCTCGATATTTGTTATGATGCGGCCCAGGCGGGTTCCGGACAGGAAGTTCCACATCCATTTGAGCCCCACCGTAATATCCGTATGCACGCTTTCGAGACGCAGCAGATGCAGGAACATCCAGATGCACCAGGCAGGGAAGCCCTTGATCTTCATGGGCCCCCAGGAGACTACAGCCTCGCAGCGTCCTATGGTCGCCATGCCGCCCACATCCTTGTAGCGGAAGCCCTCAAGCGAAGAGCTGCCACGGATCAGGCGCAGGATATTGCGCACGCAGACGGCCGCCTGCTGCGTAGCCACCGGAGCCACAGTCGGCAACGGCCGGCCGTCCTGCTTGAAATGGGCATTATCGCCAATCGCAAAGATCTCCGGATAGTTCGGCACCTGCAGCGTCGGTTCAACGATAATGCGGCCGGCCCGATCGACCTCCGCACCGAGCTTGGACGGCAGCTCGACCGAGCGCACACCAGCGGCCCAGATGACCGTACGGGTCGGAATGACCGTTCCATCCTTGAGCGTCAGACTGCCCGCGTCACAGTCCATGACCTGCGTATTGAGCATGACCTCGACACCCTTTTGCTTCAGCACCTTGACAGTCTGTGCCTGCAGCTCAGGCGGCATGGCCGGCAGCAGCTTATCGGTCGCCTCGATGAGCTTGATGCTGACCTCATCGAAATCCAGCCGATGGTATTCCTTGCGCATGACGCTCACGAGCTCAGAGAGCGCGCCGGCCTCCTCAACGCCCGTAGGGCCGCCGCCCACGCAGACGAACGTAAGCATGCGGCGGCGCTCGGTCTCATCGTCCTCTTTCTTGCTGGCACGCTCAAACATGTGCAGCACATGGTTGCGGATATGCAGCGCTTCCTGGAGTGTCTTCATGCCATAGGAATACTTGGCCACATTCTCCATGCCAAAAAAGTTTGTCGTCGCTCCGGCGGCTAATACGAGATAATCATAGGGAATCTCACCATGATTCGTGAGCAGCACCCGGCGCTCCGGCACAAAGCCCTCGGCCTTCGCCATAAAAAGCTCCACATTCTTATGATTGCGGAAAGCCGCCCGAACCGGGTAAGCGATCTCATCCGTGGCCAGCACCGAAGTAGACAGCTGATACAGGAGTGGCTGGAACAAATGAAAGTTCTGCCGATCGACAATGGTGATTTCCACATTTTCCTTGGCGAGCATCTTGGCTGCCTTAATGCCGCCAAAACCAGCTCCAACAATCACAATACGAGGCTTTTTCTCTGCCATATATAACTCCTCCTAATACAAGCATAAGCAAACGTGAAAAATTTAACATAATAGGCCCAGGAAGCCGCTCAAAGAGAAGTTCCTGGTACAACATCCACAAAATCCCCCGGTACCTTACCGGTTGTTTGCGGTATGCCGTACTATCGATAATATACATAAACTGAAATTATCAATTCTGCAGTCTGTTATATCTGTAGCCTATTATAAACAATCCGTCTGAAAATAACAATGCCTTTTTTCATTCTGGAAGAATCAATAGCATTCAATAGCGTTTACGCTTCGTTGAAGACGGATATCCGAGCTGTTCACGATATTTCATGACAGTCCGCCGGGACAGCTTCATGCCCTTTGCCCCCAAAAGATCTGTAAGCTGCTGATCGGATAACGGTTTGGCGGCATCCTCCGCCTCGATGAGCCCCTTCATGGCTTCCTTGACCTGCAGCGCCGCGAGGTCTTCGCCATTGGGACGGGCCGTGAGCCTCGCAGAAAAGAATTTTTTCAGTGAAAAAACACCCCAGGGCGTCTCAAGATACTTGTTCGCCACCGCGCGGCTCACTGTCGATTCATGAACACCAACGGTTTCCGCCACATCCTTCATGAGCAGCGGATGCAGACTGGCCGGTCCCTTTTCAATGGCCTCCCGCTGACGATGCACGATTTCCGTGATGACCTTCAGCAGGGTCTGCCGGCGCTGCTCAATGCTCTTGAGCAGCCAGAGCGCAGCATTCATACGCTGCTCCAGATAGGACCGCGCCTCCGCGTCCAGGCTCTGCGGGTCCTTGTAGACAGAAGAGATATGCAGCTGCGGCATCGCACCATCATTGAGGACTACCTGATATTCCCCGTTGACCTTGCGCACCGCCGCATCCGGCAGGATGTAATCCGTGCTGCCGCCGCCATAGGAAGCACCCGGCTTCGGGTTCAGCCGCCGGATCATATCCACGGCCAGCTGTACCTCGGCCGGCGTGCATTTTTCCAGCTCCGCGATCTCGGGAATACGCGCGGCCGCGACCAGATCCAGATGATGGTCGAGCACCGCTGCGGTAAGGCCCTGATAGATGCCCTGCTGACGGGCCTGGATCACCAGACATTCCTGCAGGCTCCGGGCACAGACGCCGGCGGGCTCAAACCCCTGCAGCACCGTGAGCACCTCCTCGGCCTCAGCCTCCGGCACCCGCAGCTGCCGGGCCGCATCGGCCAGCGTACACTGCAGATAGCCACAGTCATCGACCGAGCCAATGAGAAAGAACGCAATCCGGCGCTGCCGGCCCGGTGGAAACACAAAGGCCGCCTGCTCGCGCAGCTCCGTCTCCAGGGACGGCCGCACCGCCGAGCCAGCCTCAAAGGAGCGGCCGGTATTCTCATGGAAATCATGCGGCCCCCGCTCTTCATCGCCCAGGAAACGGGCCAGCTCGCTGACCTGCTCCAGGCTCAGCCGCCCATCCTCCGGCTCGGCCTCCCGCGATTGGGCAGGATCTTCCATCTCCAGCGCGGGGTTTTCGAGATATTCAGTTTCAACCAGCGCCTGCAGATCATGTGCAGACAGCTGTAGTATACGAATCGCCTGCTGCATCTGCGCTGTCATTGCCAGTTTTTGCCGCAGGCTCATGGATAAACTTTGTTCCATAAAACCCTCGTTTCCCGTGATCCTGCTTATGCTCTGGGCATGGCTGCCGCAATGGCTGCACCGAGACCGGAGCCGCCACATTCGAGCACGGTATCGACCTGTGCCGCATCCTCGCCCAGTATATCGTAAAGCGCCTTCTGAACATTTTCCTTGGCCAGCGGCATCTTCTCATAGACAGAGCCGTCAATGGCAATATGATTCTTCGGCATACTTCCCTTACCTGCCAGGTGCCAGAGAATCCCCGCATAGGTAGCTGTGACCAGGCGGGCCGAACGGATGACAATGGCCGCCGCGAGGTCCCGCAGCAAAGCACAGTCCGCAGCCGAAAGCTGCCGGCCGGTCTTTTCCTGCAGGAGTCCGGCCGTTGCCTGATACTCCGGCTCGGTATCCGCCAGCATGGCCGACATATCGATGCTCGTAAAGACCGGCTTCGTTGCGAGCCCCATGAGTGCGGCTGCCGCAAGCCCGAAGAGCTCGCCCATATAGCGTCCCGACACCATCTTTTCCAGCCGCTGCTCACCGGGCTTTTCCGAAGCCTCATCGAGCGCATTGTCAAAACGATTCGGCAAGAGCTTGGAAAAGCCGCCCGACTCCAGATTGATGACCATAGGCCCCGACCCCGGCAGTTCCGGCTCGAGGTAGCAGGTATTGTGCCCCGTAGCGTATATGGAACCGATATAGGTATCCGGCTGCTTGTAGGCCGCCGCCAGCAGCACTGCGACCGTATCGTTGATGACAGCTACAGGTTCCACATTGGCAATGCCCTGGCGCTGCAGCGCTGCCTTCAACAGATCATTGACGACCTCGCCCTCCACTCCGGCGGTGGCGAATTCCTTCGTCCAGATGATGAGCCGGGCATTGTAGATATCCGTCTGCTTCGAGGGAAAAGAAAACGTATGTCCCAGCAGATATTTCGTGGCATGATCCTCCTCGATGGCCTCATCCACGAGCCCGGCGATAAAGTCGAACATGTCCTCCGCCCGGGAATCCGGACCGATGAAATCATAGACGCCCGGCACAATGAGGGGCTTGGCGACCTTTTTCAGCACCTTGAACTGCCCCTTGCCCTGCAGCGCGATGCGCAGCACCCGCACGTTGGTTCCCCCGAAATCAAGCGCCAGATACTCGCCCTGCTCGCTGCCATCCGGCAGCCCCACATAGGATTTGAGCATGCGCAGCGAGGAATCGTCCGGGTTCTTCACCCCGCACTCCAGATCCCGGCGAAAGGCCGCCGCAACCTCCTGCAGCGTCTCCTTGTCCAGCGTAAACTCGTCCTTTACCTCTTCATACATTTTCTTATCGAAAGCCATTGTCATTTACCCCCCTAATATAATTGACCCCTCAGTGCTGTGAAGCGTGATTGCGCGGCAATACCTCAAGCCAGTAACCATCCGGGTCACTGATGAAATAGATGCCCATCTTCTTGTTCTCGTAGCAGATGCAGCCCATCTCCTCATGCAGGGCATGCGCTGCCTCATAGTCATCCACGCCGAAGGCCAGATGGAATTCGTTCTCCCCCAGGTTATAAGGCTCGGTGCGGCCTTCTATAAAGGTCAGCTCCAGCTCATGCGGTGTAATGCCGCCATCGCCGAGATAGACGAGCGTAAAGCCATCTCCTTTTTTCCGGCGCACCTCAGTAAGGCCCAGCGCCTTTTCGTAAAAGGCCAGGGAACGATCCAGGTCCAGAACATTGATATTATTATGCAGGAACTTGAATTTCATTGCTATATCCTCCTTCACATCAGCTCACATCCGTCTCCGGATGCTGTCTGAAAATAAATATTCTCGGAGCAGGCAGGTTTTTCCTGCTATTGTGCATTGGCAAATTCCTCAAGATAAGCCCAGCGGTCCATGAGCTTTTCCAGCTCACCGCTCAGACGCTGCTGCTCCTTGGTGAGTTCATTGAGCCTGCCATAATCCGCTGCACATTCGGCCATCTGCAGCTCCACGACCCGCAGCTCGCCTTCCTTGCTCGCAATGACCGCCTCGATTTCCGCATATTCCTTTTCCTCGCCCAGCGTAAGCTTCTTCTTGGGACGCGGCGCAGCCGCCGGCGCATTGGCCGCGGCCGGCTTTTCCCGGCTCACGCGGACCGGCGCGGACTCTGCCGCGGTTTCCGCCGCGAGCTGCGCCTTGTAATCGGAATAACCGCCCATATACATGCGCAGCTGACCGTCCGGCTCATAGACGAATACCTTCTTAGCCAGCCGGTCGACGAAAAAGCGGTCATGCGATACGAAGATGATAGCGCCCTGGAAGTCATCAATAAAGTCCTCGAGAATCGCCATGGTCTCGAGATCGAGATCGTTCGTGGGCTCATCCAGCAGCAGCACATTAGGCTCACTCATGAGGATGCGCAGCAGGAACAGCCGCCGCTTCTCCCCGCCCGACAGGCGGGAAATCTCCGTCCATTGCAGATCGGCCGGAAACAGGAAGCGCTCCATGAGCTGCGTGGCCGAAAGGCGCGTACCGTCCGCCAGCGTAATGAAATGCGCGGCCTCGCGAATGTATTCGATGGCCCGCAGCCGCCCGTCCATTTCCGCATTGGTCTGCGAAAAATAGCCGATTTTCACCGTCTGCCCGATCGTCACCGTGCCGCTGGTCGGCTGCAGCCGGCCGGAGATGATATTGAGCAGCGTAGTCTTGCCCGTTCCATTCGGCCCGAGGATGCCCACACGGTCATTTTTCAGCACGATGTAGGAAAAATTCCGGATATAGGTCTGCCCGCCGATCGCGTAGTCCACCTTCTCAAGCTCAATGACCGTGCGCCCCAGGCGGCTGCCGGCCAGCCCGATTTCCATCTGCGGCCGGTCGAGATCCGGTGCCTGTGCCTTGACCTCCTCATAGCGGTCGATGCGGGCCTGCTGCTTCGTCGAGCGGGCCTGCGCCCCCCGGCGCATCCAGGCCAGCTCCGTGCGCAGGAAGTTCTGCCGCTTCCGTTCGCTCGCCTCAGCACGCTCGATGCGGGCCTCCTTCTGCTCCAGGAAATCCGTATAGTTGCCCATATAGGTATAGGAGCTTCCCTTATCGAGTTCAAAGATCTTCGAGGCCGTATGATCCAGGAAATAGCGGTCATGCGTGACCATGAGCAGCGCGCCCTTCCAGCCCGCGAGATATTCCTCGAGCCAGACAATGGTCTCGCTGTCGAGATGGTTCGTCGGCTCATCCAGCAGCAGCAGATCGCAGGGCTGGATGAGTGCCGTCGCAAGTGCCAGCCGCTTTTGCTGCCCGCCCGAAAGACTGCCGGCCAATGCCGAGAAATCAAAGATGCCCAGCTTGGTAAGAATCGTCTTGGCGTCGCTCTCGACCTGCCAGCCACCGAGCTCATCAATGCGCGCGGTCAGCCGCATGAGCTCCTGCTGGGCCCTTTCATCCGCCGGACGGGACTCCACGGCCTGCAGCGCGAGCTCGTAGCTGCGCAGTGCCTCCATGAGCGGACTGCCGCCGCGGAACACCTCCATGAGCACCGTATTTTCCGGTACGAACTCCTTTTCCTGCTCCAAAAAGGAAATGCGCAGGCCGCGCATCGGCACGAAGCTGCCGCTGTCAATGGACAGCCTCCCGGCCACCGTCCGCAGAAATGTCGATTTTCCCGTACCGTTCACGCCGACAATGCCGATCTTATCGCCCTCATCGATGTTCAGGCTCACATGGGAAAACAGGGTTTTCTCCCCATAGCTTTTCGTTATATCCTCAATGGTCAAAATCATAGGCTTCCCCCTAAAAATAGAACGGAGCGGCGAGGAATCACTGCTCCGTTCTCATCTATCGCTTTCCCGCGGCACCGGTCAGGCCGGCCGGTACTCCTCAGAAATTTCCTCATGCTCTTCCTTCAGCTCATCATGCAGATGCACCAATACACGCGTGATGCGCACATTGTCGATCTCCTCGACAAAGAATACATTGCCGCCAAATGCCGCCTGCTGCCCGATGCGCGGCGGTGAAGCCACCTCGGCAGAGAGCCAGCCGCCAATGGTGTCGACATTTTCTGCTTCCATATCGATTTCCAGGATGTCACTGACCTCCTCCAGCAGCAGCTTGGCGTCAAGCGAATACACGCACGCGCCGCGCTTTTCCACCAGCGGACGTTCATGATCGAATTCATCCTGGATTTCCCCGACGATTTCCTCCACGATATCCTCAATGGTCACCATACCGGCAGTACCGCCGTACTCGTCAACAACAATCGCCAGCTGGGAACGCTCATGCTGCATCATCTTGAGCAGCATCGTAACATCCATGGTCTCCGGCACCACGAGCGTCTTGCGCGCAAGCGAGCGCAGATTCGGCTTATGGCCCGTATAGAGAGAACGCAGCAGATCCTTGATGTGCAGAAAGCCGATGATATCATCCTTGTCCTCCGCACAGATCGGATAGCGCGTCGGATGCTTCGTAAGAGCAATCTGGATGTTGTCCTCCAGGCTGTCCTCCAGGTACAGGCAGATCATATCCGTACGCGGAATCATGATTTCCCGCACACTGCGTTCCGAAAAATCGAAAACATTGTCCACGAAATCCAGCTCGGTCTTATCGATATAGCCCTGCTTGTGGCTCTCCTCCATGAGGATGCGGATCTCATCCTCGGTATGCGCCGCCTCGCTCTCGCTTGACGGCTCAAAGCCCAGGCGCCGCAGGACCCAGTTTGCTACATGATTCAGCAGCCAGACAAAGGGATACATGATCCGGTGAAAGATCAGCATCGGCAAAGCCACACCCAGCACAACCTTCTCCACATTCTGAATCGCCATGGATTTCGGGGTGAGCTCGCCCAGCACGATGTGCATAGCCGTGATGAGTGAAAAGGCCAGTGCCAGCGCAATGGTATGTCCGGCAGCATCCCCGATATCCGCCATGCGGGTAAAGGGCAGAATGAGCTGCGCGACCACCGGCTCGCCGACCCAGCCAAGGCCCAGGGACGCAAGTGTAATGCCGAGCTGCGTCACCGAAAGGGACGCATCGAGATGATCCGTGAGCATCTTCGCGTATTTTGCGCGCTTATTCCCATCCTGGATCATCATCTCCAGCCGCGAAGTACGGATCTTCACCACGGCGAACTCCGCCGCGACAAAAAAACCATTCATAAAAATCAAAAACAACACCAAAGCCAGCTTGAAAGCAACCGACAATATGTCCAAAGAAAAAATCCCTCCATTAAAACAAGGCGGATACCGCCATGAAACTACGATGGCTCTATTGTATCACAAAAAACCGGCAGAATACACTCCTCACTGCAAAAGCGGCCGTCCCTTCAGATCATCGAAGGTCGCCGTACATTGCGGATAGTTCGTACAGCCCCAAAAGCTGCCATTCTTGCCCTGGATGCGCCGAAGCTTGCCCTCCCGGCAGCGCGGGCAGAGATATTCGGAGGCGGGCGCCTGATCCAGCTTCTCCATCGGACTCGCCGAATACTTGGGCTTCTGCACCCAGCGTGAGGACCGGGCAGGCCCCTTACCCTGCGCGATGAGCGCCTGCGCCGATACCATCGGCGTATAAGCTGCCGTAAAGGAAGCCATCTCCTCCTCACTCATGTAGGGGGACGCGTAGCCGCGGCCCGGCGCGGGCGCTCCCGCTGCTCCGGCCGCGTGAGGTGCCGCCGGCTGCCGGGCCGTACTGAGATCCGGCGCTCCGTCCTTATCATCACAGCTCATGCGGCAGCGCGGATAATTGGAACAGCCCCAGAAATCCCCGTTTTTTCCATGCCGCTTCTGCAGCACACCCTGCTTGCAGCGCGGACAGGGATGCTCGCCCTTGACCTCCATCGTGACGCCCAGTGCCTGCTGGCACAGCCGCCTGGTAAAGGCAATCTGGCTCTGCAGGAATTCATCGAGCGTGCCATCGCCATCGGCCATGGAATGCAGATGATCCTCCCAGATGGCCGTTGAATCCGGATAGGTCATTTCATCCGGCAGCGCATCCACCAGCAGATAAGCCGCATCCGTAGGAATCAGATATTTCTTTTTGCCCTGCGCCTTGAGGAAACGGCGCTTGATGAGGTCGTCGATGATCGCCGCACGCGTAGCCTCCGTGCCGATGCCATAGACATCCTTGAGCTTCTTTTTCGCCTCCGGGTCCTTGACGTACTTATGGATTTCCTTCATGCCGGCCAGCAGGGTTGCCGCAGTGAAACGCTGCGGCGGCTTCGTAGCCTTTTTATCCAGCTTGCCGTCCGCGTATTCCACCGCATCCTTTTTCTTCATAGCCGGCAGGGAGGACGCCTCATCGTCCTCCTCATCCTTTTCCGGATTCGCCGCGTAAAGCGCCTTCCATCCCATATCACGCACCACGCGCCCGCTCGCCGTAAAGAGCTCCTGCTTGTAGGTGACGCCGATCTTCGTCTGATCGTAGGTATGCACCGGATAGAACTGCGCAATATACGCCTGGGCAATCAGAAAATACAGATTGCGCTCCGTATCACTCATCGTATCGAGCCGCACCCGCACGGTCGTCGGTATGATGGCATGATGTGCCGATATCTTTTTGTCGTTCCAGGCCCGGCTGCGGATGCCGCCATCCGCGCCGGCCGCCCAGCCTGCGAGCTGGCTGTCATCAACCGCCGTGAGATTCTGCAGAATGATCCTGGCATCCGGCAGCTGATTGAGCGGCAGGTATTCACAGTCCGAACGCGGATAGGTCGTGAGCTTGCGCTCATAGAGCTTCTGTGCAGTATCGAGTACCAGCTGCGGCTCATAGCCATAGCGCTTGCCGGCCAGTACCTGCAGGGAAGACAGCGAAAACGGCAGCCGCTGCGGCTCCTGTTTCTTGGCCTTCTGATAGCTGGATACCACGCCCGTCCGCGGGGCTTCGCCAAACGCCGCGAGCTTCTGCTCCGCAACCGACGCGTCAATGAGACGACCCTCGGCATCGAGGCCCGCCTGCTCCTCCTGCGGCTTCCAGCTCGCCATAAAGCTTCCGTTGGCATGCGTGAATTCCGCCTTGATCGTATAGTAGTCTACCGGCTTGAAATCCGTGATCTCACGCTCACGACGCACCACGAGCGCCAGGGTCGGCGTCTTCACGCGCCCGATGGGCAGCGTGATGCGATGGCCGGCCCGCCGGGCCGCCAGTGTATAGGCCCGCGATACATTCATGCCAATGAGCCAGTCCGCCCGGGCCCGGGCCATCGCCGACTGCTTCAAATTAAAAAAATCCCCGTTGTCGCGC
The DNA here is from genome assembly GCA_964520975.1 of uncultured Selenomonadaceae bacterium. Taxonomy (GTDB): domain Bacteria; phylum Bacillota; class Negativicutes; order Selenomonadales; family Selenomonadaceae; genus CAZFPA01. The sequence goes on from CAZFPA010000048.1 coordinate 15,392, forward strand.
AGATGCGCATTGGCCGTCCGGATGCTCTTCTCATCGAGCGCATTGAGCAGGATGCGCCGGACCGGCTTTGTATTTCCCACGTAGTCCAGCACCTCATCGATGAGCAGTTGTCCCTCGCGGTCCGGGTCCCCCGCATGCACGATTTCATCCGCCTGCGCAATGAGCCCCTTTACAATGGCAAACTGCTTGGCACAGGAAGCATCCACCAAAAGCTTCCACTCCCCCGGAACAATCGGCAGGTCCTCGGCCCGCCACATCTTATAGCGGGCATCGTATTCCTCGGGCTCCGCCTGCCGCAGGATGTGCCCGAAGCCCCAGGTAACGATCCCGTCCTTTGTCTCCAGGCAGCCATCCCGGCGCACGACCGGCCCGGTCAGGCATTTAGCAATCTCCGCCCCCATGCTGGGTTTCTCGGCAATATACAATCTCAAAATAAATTACACCCCAATAAATC
>CAZFPA010000049.1:0-15607 GCA_964520975.1 uncultured Selenomonadaceae bacterium
GCGCCTGCCTTACAAGCAGGATGTCAGCAGTTCGATCCTGTTATCGCCCACCATACGCATTCAGAGGCCATTCTGCAAAGAATGGTCTTTTTGTTGCATTTTTCTTTCAGCTTTTATACAATGAAGAGGAGTAAAATAAAAAATGGTTGGTGATAAAATGAATACGGAAGAACGGCGGGAAAAAATTTTGGAGCGCCTGCAGCAGGCGGAGAAGCCGCTGACAGGAACGGCGCTGTCGAAGGAGTTTGCGGTGAGCCGGCAGATCATTGTGGGGGACATCAGCATTCTCCGTGCGCTGGGCACGCATGTCTATGCGACGCCGCGCGGCTACATCATTCCGGCAGAGAGCCGTGAGAAGCAGGGCGTGATCGCGACGCTGGCCTGCCGGCACAGCCTGTCTGACATGCTGAAAGAACTTTGCATCATCGTCGATAACGGTGGTTTTGTGCGTGATGTGATCGTTGAGCATCCGCTCTACGGCGAGATCCGGGCGGATCTCATGCTGGGGGCCCGGCACGATGTGGAGGCCTTCGGGGAACGCATGGCGCAATGCCAGGCCAAGCCGCTGTGCATGGTTACGGATGGTGTGCATCTGCATACTGTAGAGGCGCCGGACGAGCAGGCTATGGAACGTATGCGTGCCGAGCTGCGGTCGGAAGGGATACTTTGTGAGTCGGTGAAGGGACATACAGAAGGCTGAGGATTTATACATAAGGAAAGCCGGAAAGGCGGGGATTGCAATGGAATATACAGGAATGCCGCTGCTGCAGGTGCTGCTGATCACCATCATCTTTTTGTCCGTACTGGTGGAGATCAAGACGGGCGGTATGGGGGCAGGCATATTGCTGGGCATTGTGGCAGCCGGGGTGTTTTTTGGCAGTCAGTATGTGAAGGGACTCGTGAGCGTGTTTCATATTGCCGTGTTCCTGGGCGGTGTGCTCTGCATTGTGGTGGAGATGCTCATGCCGACGGTCGGCCTGCTGGCCGGTGCGGGCGTGGCCGCCATGCTCTACAGCATGGTGCTGGCCATGGGCGGGAACATCAGCGCGGTCTACGCGATGCTGGCCGCCTTTGTACTGGCGGCACTGATCTTTGCGCTCATTGTGAAGAAGCTGCCGTCCAGCCGCCTGTGGAAAAAAATCGTGCTCAGTGATGCGTCGACGACGGATCGCGGCTATGTGAGCACCCGTACCCAGGCAGAGCTCATTGGCCGTACGGGGGTGGTGCTCACGGAGCTTCGCCCGTCGGGGACGGTACAGCTTGATGGTGTGCCGGTGGATGTCGTATCAGAAGGGGCGTTCCTGCCGAAGGGGACTGTGGTCCGCGTGACAGCCGTACAGGGCAGCAGGGTCGTTGTAAGGCGAGTGGAATGATGGGGTATTTTGAAATGGAGGTTATGGATATGGGAACGTTGATAGGGTCAGGCTTTTTAATGGTGGTAATCATTGCGGCCGTCATGCTGTTTTTGCATTTCGTCCCGTTGGGACTCTGGATTTCGGCAATGGCCGCCAATGTATCGGTGAGCATTGTGACGCTGGTGGGAATGCGTATGCGTCGGGTTCCGCCGCAGAAGATCGTATTGCCGCTCATCAAGGCAAATAAGGCCGGGCTCGATGTATCGGTCAATCAGCTGGAAGCACATTATCTGGCTGGCGGCAACGTGGATAAGGTCGTTGACGCGCTCATTGCCGCGCATCGTGCTTCGATTCCGCTGCCCTTTGAACGGTCGGCGGCCATCGATCTGGCTGGCCGTGATGTGCTGGAGGCCGTGCAGATGAGTGTCAATCCGAAGGTCATTGAGACCCCGATTGTTTCTGCTGTAGCCAAGAACGGTATCGAGCTCAAGATCAAGGCCCGGGTCACTGTACGGGCCAATATCGATCGTCTCGTCGGCGGTGCCGGTGAGCCGACAATCATCGCGCGCGTGGGCGAGGGCATTGTAACGACGGTCGGCTCTTCGGATAAGCATACCGATGTGCTGGCAAATCCGGATGATATTTCCAAGACCGTGCTCGGCAAGGGACTTGATGCCGGTACGGCTTTTGAGATCCTGTCCATTGATATCGCCGATGTCGATGTCGGACGCAATATCGGTGCGGAACTGCTCACGGATCAGGCGGAGGCCGATAAGCGCATTGCGCAGGCCAAGGCCGAGGAACGCCGGGCGATGGCTGTTGCCAAGGAGCAGGAGATGAAGGCCTATACGCAGGAAATGGAGGCCAAGGTGGTCGAGGCACAGTCCGAGGTTCCGCATGCGATGGCGGACGCGCTGCGTGAGGGCAAGCTCGGGGTCATGGATTACTATAATCTCAATAATATCAAGGCGGATACGGATATGCGCGACGCAATCAGCCGTACCGGGGCTGACAGCAATCAGCTCCAGCCGCCGTCGGTGAAATAAATGGATACGTTGCTGACGATTGTCATGGTACTGCTGTTCATTGCGGTAATGAACAAGCTCGATACCAAAAAGCCGCCGGCCAGACATATACCGGCGCCGGGGCGCACCAAGCTGCCACCGCCGCTGCCAAATCCGTGGCCGACGGAGGCAAAGCCCGGACCGGAGAAGAAGACTCCGGAGGGGCCGGCCTTTGAGATCCCGCCCATTCAGGGAGCACCAAAGGCGGAGAGAAAGGTCTATCAGGAGCCGGGAAGCGTGCAGCAGGAGCTGGCCGATAGGCTGGCCCACGAGCAGGCTGAGCGGCAGCATGACCGGGCGTATTTTGATGCGATGCGTGAGGAAGAGGCCCGGCAGCGTGCTGCAGAGCAGGCGGAGTATCAGCGGCAGGCCCATCTGACGGCGCAGGCGCAGGTACATATGAACTCGCCGGAGATTCAGGCGGCCGCGCTGCGGCAGGCCATTGTCTATGCGGAGGTACTGGGCGCGCCCAAGGCGAGAAACAATCGAAGATGGCATCGGTGAATGATGCAAAAACTGCAGGCGTAATGGCCTGCAGTTTTTTATTCTGAAAAAGACTTGTTTGGCAAATGTATTTTTAGATTGTTTTGAATTTTCCTATAGGACTTAGGTTTACACCCGTCTATAAAAATGGTAAAATAATACTTAATAGATGGTAATTTCTGTTAAACGAAATAATTTAGAACAAAATAATAATAAATACGCATTATGCAATCCACCATGAGAGGCCAAAGGAGTGAGGAAGATGTTCGAATTCAAATCCATGAAAACCCGTCTGACCGTCATCTTAGTGGGGGTTTCGGTGCTGACGACGCTGTGCGTAGGAGGTTTCTTCATCTACAACATTGTGCAGGACAACAAAGCCCAGCTCATCAACTACCGGCAGGATCAGGAAAGGGCAATTGAGGAGAAACTCCGGTCAGAGACCGAGCTGGCGGTAAGTGTCATCCATGAGACTTACAAGAAGCAGCAGGCGGGCCTGCTGACCGAGGAACAGGCCCGTACGGAAGCGGCGGCCCAGGTGCGGGAAATGCGCTATAACGATGGGAAAGGCTATTTTTGGATCGACACCTATGAGGGCGTGAATGTTGCGCTGCTTGGCCGCAAGGAGGCCGAGGGAAAATCCCGCATTGACGCGGTCGATACAGAAGGCCGGCATTTCATTCAGGAGATGCTTGCGAATGGCCGGCAGGCCGGCGGCGGTTTTACCGATCTGTTGTTTGCGAAGCCGGGGGAGACGACTCCACTGCCTAAGCGCAACTATACCGTGGCTTTTGAACCCTATCAGTGGGTACTTGGCACGGGCGTATGGATCGATGAAATTGATGCGCTGGTAGCTGACCGCGCGGCCGCCTCGTCGGCCGGACTGCGGTCCAGCATCCTGCAGGCCCTGGGCTGCATGGTACTGCTGCTGGTATTTTTCACCCTGTTTGCCCGCTATGTGGCAGACCGGATCGCGGCACCCATCCAGATCGTGACGGAGCGCATGGCTGCCATAGCCAAGGGGGATTTGCGGGCGACGGACGGTGGTACGGAATTCCAGGAGCTGTTGGGACGCCCGGATGAGCTTGGGACTATGGGCAAGGCTGTGCAGAGCATGCAGGAGAATATCCGGCAGCTCATGCAGCAGATCATGGAAGCAGCGGAGTATGTGGCATCGGCTTCGGAGGAGCTTACCTCGAGCGCGGATCAGTCGGCTCAGGTCAGTGGACAGATTGCGGATTCCATTGTGAGTGTGGCGGGTTCCTGCAATGAGCAGTTCACTGAGGTTGAGAATGCCAGTGGGGATACGAAGCAGCTCGCGGCGCACATGCAGAGTTTCCGGACAACCATCGGGCAGGCCGGGGAAAAGGTGAAGGCCGCGAGCCAGGCAGCGGCAACCGGTAATGCTGAGATCGATACGGCGGTGGGGGAGATGCAGAGCATCGAGTCGGCCGTACAGGAGTCGGCCGGAGTCATTGCCGGACTCGGTGAGGAATCGAAGAAGATCGGAACCATTGTCGATACGATTGCGGAAATCGCGTCGCAGACGAATCTGCTTGCCCTCAATGCAGCCATTGAGGCCGCGCGGGCTGGTGAACATGGCCGCGGTTTCTCAGTTGTGGCCGATGAGGTGCGTAAGCTGGCTGAGGAATCGCAGGCCGCGGCTGGCGAGATTGCCGGCATCATCAGCTCCATTCAGCAGGAGGCGCAGCGGGCGGTGGATTCCATGCAGGCCGGTATGGAACAGGTCAAGGGTGGCAGTGAGGCTGTCAGCCGGGCCGGGACGACCTTCCGGGATATTGTTGGTATGGTGGATCAGGTGGCTGCGAGCTCCCAGGAGATGGAGAATGTTGCGCATGATCTGGTACAGGGGGCGGGCCGTATCACGGCAGCCATTGAGAGAATTGACGATATGAGCCGCAAGGTTTCTTCGGAATCGCAGACGGTATCGGCCGCGACGGAAGAAGAAACGGCCTCGATGCACGAGATCGCCGATGCCAGCCGCAAGCTTGCGGAGATGGCACAGCAGCTGCAGAATGCGGTGGTGCGCTTTAAGCTCTAAAACGAAATGCAGCGCAGACATCCGGGGGGTGTCTGCGCTGCGTTTTGTCTGGCCGGAGGTTATTTGCGGCCAAACGCGAAGATCTTTACCATGAGGAAGGTGACCGGTATGCCGAGCACCGCGGCAATGAGATAGCTCACGATGGACGGGAATCCCAGCAGGTTGTAAAAGATGATGACGATGATATTCTGGATGATGTAGTTCGGCAGGTAAGATATGAAAAATCTTACATACCGGGACAGCGTGAGGTTTTCCTTGAAAATGATACGGCTGTTCATCCAGTAGGCGATGATGTTGCCGATGATGTAGCCGATATTGAAGTTCAGGTTATTGTACGGGCTGATAAAGGCGCAGAGCCAGGCCAGAAATACGCCGTTGAAGGTATTGATACAACCGATCACGAGAAAAAGGAAAAATTCCCGGGTCAGAAAATGGTGGCGGATTTGTTCTTTGATTTGCAAGCGCAGGGCCCCTTTCGAAGTTCTGTTGGTATTATCCCCGCATTTCGGCAGTTTGTCAACTTTTTCCGCTTGGATGAGAAACTGGGCATTGTGCATTTTCGCTGGGGATATTATAATTAAAAGCAGTGTTTTACGTACAATTTTAAAAGAGAAGTGGATAAAAAGATGAAACTCGTATCAATTGTGGTCCCTGTTTACAATGAAGAAGAAAATATCCGCCATTTTTATGGAGCGGTATGTGAAAATATGGCCGGACTCGATTATGATTTTGAGCTGATTTTTGTGGATGATGGTTCCAAGGATCGCAGCCGGGCTATCCTGCGGGAGCTTGAAAAGGAAGACAGCCGGGTACAGCCGATTTTCCTCGCGCGCAATTTTGGACATCAGCTTGCTCTGACCTGCGGGCTCGATCATGCCGACGGAGATGCTGTCGTCACCATGGATGGCGATATGCAGCATCCACCGGAGCTCATTCCGGTATTGCTGGAGAAATGGGAGGCCGGCTATGAGGTGGTACAGACCATCCGGCAGACGACAGAGGGCGTTTCCGCACTGAAGAAGCTGACTTCGTATTATTATTACAAGCTGCTGAATATGCTTTCGAGCGTACACATCCAGGAGGGCGGTTCCGACTTCCGCCTCATGGACCGGATGGTCGTGCTGGCTTTCCGGCGCTACCGGGAGCATGCACGGTTCATTCGCGGCATGGTCGGAGCTATGGGCTATCGGCAGATTCAGCTGGAATTTGTGGCACCCAAGCGCTTTGCGGGAGTGTCCAAATTTTCACCGCGCAAGATGATGAATTTCGCGCTGGATGGGATTCTGGCTTATTCGACGCTGCCGCTGCGCTTTGGCTTGTATGGCGGGCTGCTCTGCGGACTTCTGAGCATGGCGTTGTTCATCCATGTGCTGTTTACGAAGTACATCGCCAATGATGCTGTACCGGGCTGGGCCACGATTACAGGCTGCGTGCTCTTTTTTGGCGGCGTGCAGCTCGCTATCCTCGGCATCATCGGCGAGTATATTGGCCGGATCTTTGAAGAGGTTAAGAATCGGCCGCTTTATCTCATCGCCAAGGGGAAGCCGAAGGATGAGGAAGAGATGATTGAACGGTAAGAACTGCTGATTCGCGGGCGGGGGTTCAGCGCCGCTTGTGGCGGCGCAGCCAGTCCTTGTCCGCGGCAGAGATGCGGCGTGACTCCAGGCCCTTTTGCAGGGCCTTATTGAATACAATGGTATCAAGCTGGCAATGCAGCAGCCATTTTTTGACCAGGGCGGGTTCTTTGACGAGAAAAACCGATATGGCCCAGGCCAGTCCCATCTGCACGTAGTAATGGCTGGCGGCAATCCGCTCGAAGCGGGCGAGGCTGTCCGGGATATAGGCGGCTTCGGCGTAATGGTCGAGCAGCATCACAATGCCGAAACGGCAGGTATAGGGAGCAGGGTCTGTCAGGCAGCTGTGCAGGAACGGCAGCATGGCGGCCTTTTCTTTTTTCGTGCGCTTGAGAGCGGCACAGAAGCTGTCACAGAGGGACCAGTTATCAATCTGTGGCAGAAAGGCGCGGATCTCCTGTTGCAGGGCGCAGATCGGCTGCGGCCTGCCGGCGATTACAAACGCATGCAGCAGACGTTCCTCCAGGGAATCGTCAAGGTTCGTTATGAGTGCGATGGCCGGGTCGGTTTTGCTGAGCTGGCGGGCCAGTGCATGCAGGCGGGGCAGGCGCACCCCGAGCACGCGGGTGCCGGGTGGCAGCAGATGTGCGGAAAAAGCCGCATAGGAAGGCTCGGCCAGTGCCAAAAGCTGTTGGCGCAGAGGTTCGTTCAAGAAAATCGCTCCTTTCTTTTCTTTATCATAGCATAGCTATGGGGGGAAGAACAGAAGGAGCAGGCGGCATAATAAAAAACGATTCGCATGGGTTGTATACGAATCGTTTCTTATTGTGTATTATATTTTAGGAGAGTAAGCTTGGAAGAGCTTATGTCTATTATAACATTAATGAGAATCATTTTCAACACATCTTTTAAACGTATAGGAGGAATGTGTCTTGTCAGAAAAAATGAAGAAGCAGATCAAGCGGTACCTGGTCATCTGTCTGGGCTGTCTGATCGGAAGCCTGGGCTTCAATCTTTTCCTGATACCGCATCATCTGCTTTCCGGGGGACTCAGCGGTATAGCCATCATCATCTACTACATGACGAACTGGCCCATCGGTCTGCAGCTCATCGTTTATAATCTTCCGATTCTGTACCTGGCGGACCGGGTCTTTGGCCGGCTGTACGCGTTTGATACGATCATCGGCACGGTGCTTTTTTCCGTTGGCATCGATGCCACGAGCTTTGTCATGCAGTATGATCTCGTCCATGATCTCATGCTGGCATCTATTTTTGGCGGTGTGCTGGCCGGTATCGGTTTTGGCCTGATTTTCCGCTGCAATGCCAATTCCGGTGGACTCGATGTCGTTGGTGCAGTGGTAAAGAAGTATTATTCCTACGATATGGGGACGGTTATCTTTGTTCTGAATGTTGCCGTTGTGGCAATGAGTGTAGCGTTGTTCGGACTGGAGCTCGCGCTCTTTACGTTCGTATCGATTTATGTGACGGCGGAGGTAACAAATCGTGTGGCTGCCGGTTTCAATCGGGAGAAGTCCATCGTGATCGTTTCGCCGGAGGCGGATCATATCGCGGAGGAACTCATGGCGCGTATCGTGCGCGGCGTTACTTTCATCAAGGGCGAGGGCGGTTTTACACGCGAAAACAAGAATATCGTTTTTATTGTGGTAAGTCTCACGCAGGTCAGCAAGGTAAAGGCTATCGTCGATGCACTGGACCCGACAGCGTTCATGATTGTTTCCGATACTTCGGAGGTCATGGGACGCGGCTTTACGCTGGAAAACAAATTCGGCCGTCGTTTGCCGGATGGCACCATAGTTCCGGCAATATTTGACAACGATAAAAAATCATAGTATAGTAATAGAAAACAATAACCGAAGCAAACAATAACATCGTCTCTGCCTCTGCGGGGGGAGGGCGTACATGCAAAGAACAGGCGGTGGGTTGCTATCTCCCGCCTGGTTATTTTGTCGTCGCTGTATTGATTCTTTGTGGAAAATGCTGAATTCGGCTGTTTTGACACAGAGAATTGTGATAATTTTGAAAAGGTGGACAGCAATAGGTTGTTCGAAATCGAGGGGGATGTGATGGAAAGCGAACAGATCAAGGGAACTGTGTTTGATATACGCAAGAATTATCTGGCAGAGCAGGATGAGGTACAGACAACCTTTTGGCTGAAAGGCTGTCAGATGTCCTGTATCTGGTGCAACCATCCGGAGGGCATCAACGCGCGGACGCATCCGGTCTATCTGCCATATCGCTGTATCCGTTCCTGCAGCAATTGTCTGGAACGCTCCAAGCATGGCGGCATACGTTCTGTCAAGGGAGAGATCCAGGTGGATGCGCTGCAGCCGGAGAACTGGGAAGATCTCATTGAGGTCTGCCCGACTGGCGCACTGGGATGGGATTCCCAGCATCTGAGCGTGCAGGATGCGGTGCGGATCGTGCTCGATCAGAGCCGGGATACGCCGGCTGCCCACATGAGTGTATTCCTGGCGGGTGGTGAGCCGTTGCTGCAGGCTGATTTTGCGGCCGAGTTCCTGCGTACGCTGAAGGAAATGAATGTAGAGACGGGGCTGGAGACGGCGCTTTTTGTACCGATGGAGTCCGTACTGAAGGTGGAGCCGTATCTGGATCATGTCTATGCTGACCTCAAGCTCTTTGATGGGCTGCAGCACCGGAAATATACGGGCGTTCCGAATGGGCGCATCAAGAAGAACATCCAGCTGCTGCTGGAATCTGCCCGCCGTCAGCATGTGGTGGTGCGGACCTCACTGATTTCCGAGGTGACAGCACAGGAGGAGAATATTGCGGCAATCAGCCGCTATATCGCTGGAATCTATGAAGATGTCACCTATGAAATCCGCAACTATAATCCATTGAGTCAGGAGCGCTATCCATTGGCGGAGCATCGGGCTTGTTTTGCGAAGAACATGAAGCCGTATTCGGCGCAGCAAATACAGAAATTTGCCAATATTGCCAGGGAAAATGGCGTACGTAATGTCATCGAGGGAATTTAAAAAATACCAGGGAAGCAGCAGCGTAAACTGCACTTTCCTGGTATTTTCTCTGTACGGCTGTTTTGTGTCAGATATCGCTTTTATCTACGGCATCAAAGGTCGCAGTGATTTCCGCGGCGGGTTCCTTATCCATCTTACTGACGATGTAGATTGCCAGCAGCGAAAGGAAGAAGCCCGGAATGATCTCGTAGAGGCCGAAGAAGGCAAATTGCTTCCAGACCAGTACAGTGACGCCGCCGACGATGATGCCGGCCAGTACGCCATTGCGGGTAGCCCGGCGCCAGAACAGCGATGCCAGCAGGGCCGGCCCGAAAGCGGCGCCAAAGCCGGCCCAGGCGTAGGCAACCATATCGAGGATGAGACTGTTCGGGTTCATAGCGAGTACAATGGCAATGCCGGCGATGGTGAGTACGGAAAGACGGCTGACCCAGACAAGCTCTGTCTGGGAGGCGTCCTTATGCAGCAGGGAGCGGTAGAAGTCCTGGGCAAAGGCCGAGGCGGCCACCAGGAGCTGCGAGGAGGCGGTGCTCATGATGGCAGCCAGTACCGCGGAGAGAACAAGTCCGGCGAAGAAGGGGGAGAAGAGTGTATCCGTCATGACCAGGAATACCGTCTCGGTCTCGGTTCCCGTGAGGCCTGTCGTGAGATAGGCCTTGCCGACCATGCCGACGATGACGGCGGCAGCGAGGGAAATCGCGACCCAGGTCATTGCGATGTGCATGGCCTGCGTGAGCTCTTTGGAGGAGCGGATGGCCATGAAGCGCACGAGAATATGCGGCTGTCCAAAGTAGCCGAGTCCCCAGCCCATGAGGGAAATGAACTCAATGAAGGAAATCATGGAGCCGTCCGGCTTGGTGAAGGGATTGAAAAACGTCGGATTGATTGTGTAGATTGCATTGGCTGTTGTGGAGACACCGCCAAGGGTCCAGGCCGCGATGGCCGGTACGATTACGATGGCGAAGAACATCATTACGCCCTGAATGAAATCCGTCCAGCAGACAGCGAGAAAGCCGCCGGTCAGCGTGTAGAAGACAACGACGAAAGCCCCGAGGAAAAGAGCTGTAGCATAGGGCAGGCCGAAAATCGTCTCAAAGAGCTTGCCGCCGGCTACGAAGCCGGAAGAGGTGTAGATGATGAAGAAGATGAGGATGAAGATAGCCGGAATGATGCGCAGCAGATTGGTCTTGTCCTGGTAGCGGTTCTGCAGAAAATCCGGCAGGGTGAGGGAATTGTTCGCGAGCTCGGTGTATTTGCGCAGCCGGGCTGCGATGAATTTCCAGTTCGCGAAGGTGCCCAGGGCGAGGCCTAAAGCGATCCAGCCGGCATTGAGTCCGGCGACATACGCATAGCCCGGCAGCCCCATGAGCATCCAGCCGCTCATATCCGAGGCCTCCGCACTCATGGAAGTAACCCAGGCCCCGAGCTTGCGGTTCCCCAGGATATAGTCGGCCATGTTCCGTGTACGGCGGTAATAGTACACGCCGATACCCATCATGAGACCAAGATAAAGTATAAATGCCAAAATAATGTACAAATTGTTCGTCACAATAAATCCTCCTTTAACAATATAGCTACCATTATAATGTAATTCCAGGTTATATTGCAATGTACTTTTGCGTTTTAGTTTGTTAAAATTTCAGTACAATAGAGGCGTTCTCTGTTTCGTAAGCTGTCGGGGGCAGCATGGCAAAACAGAAAGGCATCCGTTTTCCCTGTTTTTTATTCCGCTTTGAAAGATTCAAATTTTGCTTGCAGAGTGGAGATGTTTCCTATATAATATCGAAGGACAAAGAGAAATACTGTCCTGATTAAATCTTAGGAGAGTGCATATTCTAATGAAAAAATATGATATAGCGATTATAGGCGCGGGGCCTGCCGGAACTTTTGCAGCATATGAGCTGATTGAGAAGAAGCCGGGGCTCCGTATTGTTGTGCTCGAAAGCGGACGTGACATCTATCATCGGGTCTGCCCTATTTCGGCGGGCAAGACGGAGAGCTGCATCGGCTGCAAGCCCTGCAGCATCATGCGCGGTTTTGGCGGCGCGGGAGCTTTTTCGGATGGCAAGTACAATTTCACGACGAAGTTCGGCGGCTGGCTCAACGATTATCTGCCGGATGCCAAGGTCATGGAACTCATCGATTATGTCGATGCGATCAACATGAAGCATGGCGCTCCAGCCAAGGTGTTCAGCACGGCCGGCAGTGACATTGGCAAGCGGGCGCTCGAGCATGATCTGCATCTGCTCGATGCCAGCGTGCGTCATCTGGGCACGGAGAACAACCTGCACATGCTGGAGAAAACCTACGAGTATTTGAAGGATAAGGTTGAATTCCGCTTTGAATGTCCGGTCAAGCATATCGAGACCGATGGCAAGGGCGGCAATGCACTGCTGCTGGAAAATGGCGATCGCATCGAGGCGGAATACCTGGTTGCGGCGCCGGGGCGTGCCGGCGCGGAGTGGTTTACCGATGAGTGCCGTCATCTCGGTGTCGAGCTTTTGAACAACCAGGTGGATGTCGGTGTGCGCGTAGAGGTGCCGGATGCGGTATTCAATCATATCACCGATGAGGTATATGAGGCCAAGCTCGTCTATCGTACGAAGCGCTATGGCGATCTCGTGCGTACCTTCTGCATGAACCCGCACGGCCACGTGGTCATGGAAAATACGGACGGTATCATCACTGTCAATGGACATTCCTACAGTGATCCGAAGCTGCAGAGCAATAACACGAATTTTGCGCTGCTGGTGAGCAACCGCTTTACGGAGCCGTTCAATGAGCCGCATCAGTACGGCAAGCGCATTGCCTCGTTCTCGAATATGCTGGGGGGCGGCATCATCGTGCAGCGCTTTGGCGATCTGCTCAAGGGCCGCCGCACGAACGCCCATCGTCTGGGCAAGAGCTTCACGAAGCCGACGCTGCAGGCTACGCCGGGTGATTTGAGCCTGGTGCTGCCAAAGCGTCATCTGGATAACATCATTGAAATGATCCAGGCGCTCAATACGATTGCGCCGGGCATGTCAAATGATGATACATTGCTTTACGGCGTAGAGGTGAAATTCTACAGTTCGCGTATTGTTCTTTCCAAGGAACTGGAGACGAAGCTGCCGAAGATCTTTGCGGTAGGTGACGGTGCGGGCGTTACGCGCGGCCTTTCCCAGGCCGGTGCCAGCGGTATCTACGTTGCCCGTACGATCCTTTCGCGTCTGGAGGACTGACAGGAGGCTGAGAAGTCATGGATATGATGCCGGTGTTCGATATGATTGGCACCGTGGCTTTTGCTGTGCTGGGTGCATTGGCTGGTGTATATAAAAAGCTCGATGTGTTCGGTGTGCTTATTCTGGCGCTGGCAACGGCGGTCGGCGGCGGCATCATCCGTGACGTGGTGATATCGAATACGCCGCCGATGGCCTTTCGTGATCCGACCTATGTGCTGGTGAGTCTGGCCGGCGCGCTGGCAGCCATGCTGCTGCGCCATCAGTGCGAGCGTTTCAACGGCGCCATTCAGGTCTGCGATGCGATCGGACTTGGTGCCTTTGCCGCGGCGGGGGCGAATATGGCTGCGGACTGCGGCTATTACAATTTCCTGACGGTCTCCTTTCTGTCTGTTGTCACTGCCGTGGGCGGCGGTGTCATACGGGATGTGTTCATCCAGGTGCTGCCAGGCGTGTTTTATAAGGAAATCTACGCGACGGCCGCCTGGGCCGGCGCCGCGGTCTTTTTTTTCCTCTATCCCTATGTGAGTCATGATGCGGCAATGTACAGCTGTTTCGGCGTGACGACCGGGCTGCGTTTGCTCGCGCTGCGCTATCACTGGGCACTGCCGGTATGGCCGCGCAACTGATTTTTGCGGGGTTTCCGGTATACCTGAATACATGGGCAAACTCGTTGACAAGCCTGATATGACTGGGTATAATAAGAACATCAACAAGGTCGAGGGCAATGAAGCCCCTGCTGTCCGGTACGGATAAGCAGGGGCTTTTCTGATTTTCCGACCGGGTTGGCAATCATATCGGATACATGCAGAAGACAAGGGCGTCTTCTTTTGGCAGCAGCTGCTGCTGAAGGAAGGCGCTTTTTCTTTTGTCGATGCAGAAAGGATGGATTTTTATGAGAAAGAAATGGGCAATTCTATGGATGACAGTGCTTTGTATGCTGATCGCAGCACCAGCGGCCCTGGCCGCAGACGGGGAGGTTGCCAAGATCGATACAGGTGATACGGCCTGGGTGCTCATCAGTGCAGCACTGGTATTCCTCATGACACCGGGACTTGGCTTCTTTTATGGCGGCATGGTCCGCAGCAAGAACGTCCTTACGACCATCATGCAGAGCTTCTTCATTGTGGCGATGATCTCTGTGGAATGGGTTATCCTTGGTTATGCGATGACCTTCGGTACGGATATCAACGGCTTTATCGGCAGTCTGGACAAGATCGGACTGGCGGGTGTCGGCATGAATGTGCTGGAAAACGGCACGATTCCGGAGCTGGCCTTTGCGGCCTTCCAGTGCATGTTTGCCGTCATTACGCCGGCACTCATCACCGGTGCCTTTGCTGAACGCATGAAGTTCGCGGCCTTTACGGTATTCATCCTGCTCTGGGCGATATGTATCTACAACCCGATGGCACATTGGGTATGGGGCGGCGGTTTCCTTGCCCAGCTGGGTGCTCTCGATTTTGCCGGCGGGCTGGTCATTCATATCCTGTCCGGTGTATCCGGCCTCACCATCTGCCTGCTTTTGGGCAAACGTCATGGCTATGGCCGTCTGCCCATGCTGCCGCATAATCTGCCGATGACGGTGCTCGGCGCGGCGCTCCTCTGGTTCGGCTGGTTCGGCTTCAATGCCGGCAGCGCCCTGGGCGCGAATGCCCTGGCGGCCAATGCCTTTATTGCTTCACAGGCAGCAGCTGCGGCGGCTACGGTGGCCTGGGTACTGGCAGAATGGATCCATAACGGCAAGCCGACCATCCTTGGGGCTGCCTCCGGGTGTATCGCCGGGCTGGTAGCGATTACTCCGGCAGCGGGCTTTGTCGCTCCGATGCCGTCGCTGATCATCGGTCTCGTTGGCGGTATTGTCTGCTACTTTGCGGTTGCAGTGCTGAAAGGCAAGCTTGGCTATGATGATGCACTCGATGCTTTCGGTGTTCATGGAATCGGCGGTACCTGGGGGGCGATTGCCACGGGCCTCTGGGCTACGAAGACCGTCAATCCGGCCGGCGCGGACGGCCTCTTCTACGGCGGCGATCTGCTCACGGCGCAGCTCATTTCCATTGTTGTTGCCTATGCTTTGGCCATTGTCGGTTCCTACGTGCTCTTCAAGATCGTCAGTGCCTTCATGCAGGTCAGGGCAGACGAGAACGAGGAAGTTGCTGGTCTCGATATCGTGGAGCATGGCGAGCGTGGCTATGCGCAGGCTATCATGACAGGGAGTCCGCTTCTTTCAGCGGATGCCCCGGATCTTTCCATGCAGGCTTCGGTATTGCACGAGCCAATTCTGAAATGAGTCGTATATTTTAATAGAAAGCTTTTGTCCGGCAGTGCCGAGGTGCTGCCGCAGGGAAGGAGCAAACGAAATGAATGCGATTACCAAAATAGATATCATTACGCGCCCCAATAAGCTGGAAGAGCTGAAGGAAGCTCTGAATGCAATCGGCGTGCAGGGCATGACGGTCAGCCAGGTCTATGGCTGCGGGCTGCAGAAGGGCCATACCGAGGTGTACCGCGGCAAGGAGTACAGTATCAATCTCACGCCTAAGGTCAAGGTGGAGACCGTTGTCTGTGAAGTTCCGGTAGAGAAGGTGCTGGAGACCGCGGAAAAGGTTTTGAAAACCGGCCATGTCGGCGACGGCAAGATCTTTGTCTGCAAAATAGATAATGCGGTGCGTATCCGCACCGGAGTTTCTGGCGCTGAGGCAATCATGGAGGAAAAATAACGCGGAACAAACGATCCCCGGCTCCCCGGATGGGGGGCGAATGGAAACATAAATTGTAGGTAAAAGGGAGCGGACTGGGTATTTATACCTTGAGTTCGCTTCCTTTTTTTTGTATACTAG
>CAZFPA010000050.1:0-14345 GCA_964520975.1 uncultured Selenomonadaceae bacterium
GCATGATTCATTTTGCATTGTTTAGTTTTCAGAGAACACCTGCTGTTTCAGCGGCTGTACCGCTTGAATCAGCTTCTATATCTTAACTCATTCAGAATCTTTTGTCAAGCGCCTTTCAGGAAATTTCATTTCCGGATCAGCCGCCTGTCATACGATCTTCCTGCGTATCGTTCTGCTCCCGGAAGCTGTTCACCATCGCTGGCCGTGTTCCGTTCGCTGACGACTTGTATTATATTACACGCTTTTCTGTTACTTGTCAACGCTATTTTTTCTATTTTTTGTAAGAAACCCATTTTTTCTTTTTGCTTCATTAAAGAGCACGGTCCGTTCCAAAATAACAGCCTGGCGCCGCCCGCCTGCAAGCAAGATAAAAGTCCTGCCAGCATCCAGTTATGCAGGATTTCTTTAGTTTTTGTCTAATAAGAATAAGTGTTATAACTCAGAAGCAGCTGCCCCCTATGCAGGTGGTGGGCGCGAACAGAAATAGCAGGCGGTGAATTGATATCTCCCGCCTCGTTGCGACGCTGTACGAGTCCCTTGCCGGAAACGCTGGTTGTTCAAAATTTCGCGTTGCAAAATCCCGGACAAGGGCGTTATAAATCCATACAGATAGGAGACCTTATTCCACTCTATGATCCAACTTAACCATATCGCTACGGAACAACGAAACGCTGCGACTGCGCAGATTGATACACTCTCCACGCTTTCGATGCTCCAGCTCATAAACGAAGAAGACAAAAAAATTCCCTGGGCGATTGCCCCCATTCTTCCGCAGATTGCTCGGGCCGTTGACTGCATTGCTGCCCGCCTGAAAAAAGGAGGTCGCCTCTTTTATCTTGGTGCCGGAACCTCCGGCCGTCTGGGCGTCTTGGATGCCGCCGAATGTCCCCCGACCTACGGCACTGATCCGGCAATGGTACAGGGCATCATCGCCGGCGGAATGTCCGCTCTCTTAAAGGCACGCGAAGGTGCTGAGGATTCGGAGACACTTGCTGTCGACGACCTCAAAGCCCAGCTCTTTTCTACGGCAGATGTCCTCGTCGGAATTGCTGCTTCCGGCCGTACGCCCTATGTCATAGGCGGTCTGCGCTATGCACGCAGCCTGGGAGCCGCCTGTATTTCTCTCACCTGCAGTCCGGCCTCTCCCATGGAGGCGCTGGCAGACATTCCACTGACTGTTGCCACCGGAGCGGAGGTCATTACGGGCTCTACCCGCATGAAGGCCGGCACGGCACAAAAACTTGTTTTAAACATGCTTTCCACCGGAACTATGATACGCCTGGGAAAGGTATATGGAAACCTTATGATTGATGTAAAAGCCTCCAATAAAAAACTGGAGGAACGGGCCCGCCAAATCGTGATGGAAGCCTGCGGCTGCAGCCGCAGTGAAGCTGTTGCCGCACTGGAAAAAAGCAATGGCCGGGCCAAACTGGCCGTTTTTCTGTTGCTTTCCCAGCAGCCGCCGGATATTGCCAAAAAACTTCTCGATGAATCTGAGGGAAATATCCGCTATGCTCTAGAAAAACTACAAAACCAAAGGAGTCTGTAATCATGGATCAAAATCTGCTTGCCAAAAATATCTATACAATCATCGGGCCAGCGAGTAATATCAAACGAATCAACAACTGCATGACACGCTTGCGTGTATACTTAAAGCATCAGGATGCTGCGATGATCTCAAAGCTCAAGGCTGTTGACGGTGTCCTCGGCATTCATGAAAATGACGAGGAACTGCAGATCATCCTGGGACCCGGACGCGCGGCAGCTGTCACTACCATTGTAACGAAACTGTGGAAACAGGATGCCGACGTCACCACAACCGATCCCGCGCAAAAATCCCGGCCACGCATTGGCGATGGGAAAGAACTGCATGCTGCCATCCGCAAAAAAAACGCTACGCCCATCAAGCTCTTATTCAAAAAAATTGCCAGTATTTTTTTGCCGCTGGTTCCGGCCTTCATTGCCTGCGGCTTGATTACCGGATTCCTCAATATACTCTTAAAAGCAGATCCGGCAGCCGCTGATATGGCTATCGTCAAAATGCTGGCTGTCATGGGAAATGCCGTGTTTTTTGGCATGAATCTCTTTGTAGGTGTCAATGCCTCCAAGGAATTTGGCGGATCGCCGATTCTCGGCGGCGTGTTGGCTGCCATTCTGACCCATCCGGCTCTTGCCAATGTCATCCTTTGGGATGCGCCACTGACACCAGGCCGTGGCGGAATTATAGCCGTGCTGCTGGTAGCCGCCTTCGCCGCCTGGTTGGAAAAGAAACTGCATCGTATTATTCCTGAAATGTTTGACCTGTTCTTTACTCCGCTTCTTGTCATCCTCATTTCAGGCTCTATTGCCATCTTTATCCTGCAGCCGGTTGGCGGTGTTATTTCTGAGGCAATCGGTGCTGCTGCTACAGTTTCCATCGGACAGGGTGGCGCATTTACCGGCTTTATCCTTGGCGGCATCTGGCTTCCGATGGTCATGCTCGGACTGCATCAGGTCTTTACCCCGATCCACGCTGAGCTCTTTGTCCGCTACGGTGTGAACATCCTGCTTCCAGTTCTGGCAATGGCCGGTGCTGGTCAGGTAGGTGCCGCTGTCGCCGTTTATTTCAAGACCAAAAATGCTTTTTTGAAAAAGACGATTGCCTCGGCACTGCCCGTTGGCATCATGGGGATCGGCGAACCACTCATTTATGGTGTTACCCTGCCCCTTGGCCGCCCGTTCATCGGAGCCTGCATCGGCGGTGCTTTTGGCGGTGCTGTCCAGGCTTCCGCGGTTGTCGGTGTCTCGACGATGGGAATCTCCGGCCTTCCACTCGCTGCCGTCAGCAATAACATCCCCGTCTATCTGATGGGTGTCGTAGTTGCTTATGTTGCAGGCTTTATTGCCACCTGGCTCATTGGCTTTGAGGACCCGGAAGACGAAGAATAAATCATCCAAAAGGAGGAATCCTCATGCAAACCGGCATTTCAATCTATCCCGGCCTTGATAACAGCCCCGAAGAGAATCTGGCGCTGATTGAGACCGCTGCTAAAAATGGTATACAGCGTCTCTTCACCTCCTTTCATATTCCGGAAACAGATACGGCTGCTTTCAAGGAAGAAATCGGCCAGCTGCTTCATGCTGCCCGCAAAGCCGGCATGGAAATTATTTCCGATGTTTCTCCTAACACACTGGCCCTGCTGGGCATGGAAAAATTCAGCCTGTCCGCTTTCCAGTTTCTTGGTATCCATACCCTGCGCCTCGATTGGGGCTTCGGACCGGAAGAAATAGCCGCGTTGAGCCGCAATCCCCAACACATTCGGATTCAGCTCAACGCCTCGACCATCACAGCTCGTCAGCTGCATGCGCTCATGGAGGCCAAGGCTGATTTCAATCAACTGGATGCCCTGCATAATTTTTACCCCCGTGAGGGAACAGGACTCTCCGAGGAAACCCTGGTCCGCAAAACAGCCATGCTTCACCAGGCTGGCATACAGGTCGGAGCTTTCATCCCGAGCCAGCATCGCTGCCGCTCTCCACTGCGCTGCGGTCTTCCCACCCTGGAAATGCACCGGGGACGCAGCGTAAGCCTGGCTGCCCGTCATTTGGCAGCAATCGGACTGGATTCCATTTTGATTGGGGATTCTCTGCCTTCTGCCAATGAGCTTCAAACCCTCGCAAACGTAAAACCTTCACAGGTAACACTCCGTGTACAGTTGCTGACAAAGGATGCCCTGCAGCGGGAACTGCTGGCCGAGACCTTCACCTCCCGTATCGACGAAGCCCGTGATGCCGTTCGTGCGCAGGAGAGCCGTCCCTGGCTGGCTGGCCGGACCATTGCACCGGAAAATACGCTGGTGCGCAATCATGGTGCAATTACGATTGACAATATCGGCTACCAGCGCTATATGGGGGAATTGCAGATCATCAAGCGCCCGCAGCCCGCGGATAAGCGCTGCAATGTTGCGGCCCGCATTCCGGACGACGAGGCCTTTCTCATCAACTACATTATTCCTGGCAAAAAATTTGCATTTGAATTCATCAGTGTTTCTTAACAATCAGCAAAGGATGATATAATGTCAAAAAAATATCCACGAAAAATCTTTTCCCAGCCATTTCTGCGCGGGGCAGCAATCTTTGGCGTATGCCTGATCTGCTGCGGCATTGCCGGCTGGGTCTACACCTACCGCATCGACCATCGGACAGCGCCCAGCCTTTCAGCTTACTGCGATATCGATTTTAAAAGTGCCCGGGATGAAAAAGGCCGT
Organism: uncultured Selenomonadaceae bacterium; assembly: GCA_964520975.1. Taxonomy (GTDB): domain Bacteria; phylum Bacillota; class Negativicutes; order Selenomonadales; family Selenomonadaceae; genus CAZFPA01. The sequence goes on from CAZFPA010000050.1 coordinate 4,248, forward strand.
ATAGCGAGCGCTACGCTGACACTGCTCGACTACCGCTATTCCAATACCCCGCTGAAGCCGCAGCTGCGGCTTTATATCGATGGAGTAGCCTGGGACATTGACGGAACCGCCAAGCAACTCCCGCCCGTATATGCCCTGCAAAGCTACGATGCCCGTACCGCTTTCAAAAATACCAACAAGCTTTTCGTTGAGTTTCCTCCGGAGGCGCTGCCGGAAATAAAAGCCGCCAAGGAAATACGCGTCCAGCTTACCTACGAGGGCAGCAAACCAATTGATCTGCCGCTAAATGCACCGGACCTGGATTACTGGCAAAAGCAGCTACAATAAGCCATAGCAAGATGTCCGCCACCTCTACAGATAGCGGACACGAAGAAAGATAACAGGCGGTAGGATGGTATCTCCTGCCTCATTACGAAATCTCGAATAACAGCGTTATCATCCGGACAAAAAAATTCCCCCTTAAAGGGGGAATCTTTTTGTCTTTATTTATGGGCAGCGGCCTTGCGGACAACCTCATAAGAAGCATCCTGCGCCTCAACGAACCCATTGATATGTGCCTGCTTCATCGCAGCACCGCAAGCAGCATCGCCATCCCGGACGCTTTCAAAAGCATCCCGCAGCTTGGCAATAACATCGGCCGGAACACCCGGTGCCGCCGCAATGGCGTCCTTCGGGATCGGCTCGGTACGGAAGATGATATCCAGCTGGCTGTTTGCTGCTGCCCCGGCTGCATCCATAGCCTCCGAGTAAGTTGCACCAGCATCCACCTCACCCTGCATGACAGCTTCAATCACACGGTTGTGGCTGCCAAGGAACAAGGTCTCGCCGAAATAAGTATCGGGGTTCTTGCCTGCCTCTACCAGCGCTGCTTTCGGATACACGTAACCCGAAGCCGACTTCACATCGACAAAGCCAAACCGGCGTCCCTTGAGGTCGTCTAAGCTGTGGATTCCACTGTCCTTGCGGGTTATGATATACCCTGTATAAGAGGTCGCGTTATTGACCTTTGGCGTAACGATCGGTGTAATTGCAGCCTGTTCCCTTGTGGAAACATACGCAAACGGCGAGAACCAGCCTACATCAGCCAGCTGCTGTGTCAAGGCCTTGCCGAGGGCATCGTAATCCGAAACGATAACGGTACGCGCCTTGTACCCAATCTTCTGCGCAACTGCATTCAAAATTGGCACGTAGGTATCCCGAATGACGTTTGGTGCCACAAACGGATTAACGCCAAATATGATCTCATTGGATTTTTTATGCTTTACCGCTACCTGCTGGATATTGTCCGCAATGCCCAGAATTGACTGTGCATAGCCGTAAATGTCCTCAACGTTTTTCTTCTGTCCGGCAATGCTCGTACTCGTCTCACGGGTATTACCTGCAATATTCACGGTTGCCTGTCCTACGGATTCAATGACATTTGCCATCTGCTCCGTAGTATCCTTTTGATTCGACGACATCGTGCAAAGCTTATCCACGACGGATTCAATGTTCTGTATATTGGTAACCATGCTGTTCATGGCCTCAGCCGACTTCTGCGCCATTTCCTGAACGGACTGCAGACGGCTGCTGCCATCACGCATCTTCTGCGTAACCTCAGAGGTTTTCCCGGTGATTTCCTGGACAATCTCTTCAATCTCACGGGTCGTATCCTCGCTCTCACCAGCCAGCTTACGGACCTCTTCGGCTACGACAGCAAAGCCCTTGCCATGTTCACCAGCCCGGGCAGCCTCGATTGCAGCATTCAATGCAAGCAGATTCGTCTGACTGGCAATAGCCCGGATTTTCTCAACAAAATTAGCAATCTTTTCCGAAGCCTCGTTCAAAGCATCAATATCCTTCACCGCGACCTGTACAACCTGCGCAACGTTCAAAATTGCCTGGCTGACCTCCGCGATTGTCTCATGATGCTCGTGGGCGATCTGGGTAGAATTATGACACTGTTCCAGACTGGATGCCGCTACCTGGGATACATGGTTTGCGGAAGAAGCAATTTCCTGGATTCCCGCTGTAGCTTCCTCCAGATTGCTCGCATTGACCTCGCTCTCCCGGCTGGTTCCCTGCGCCAGCCCTTCAATACGGTTCAACACATTGCGATAATGACCGAGCCCCCAGATCAGCTGCTGTGACGCGAATGCCATTTCCTCCGAAATGTCCAGCAAATCTACATCATTAGCTGCCGATACCGATGCCACGGTTGGAGCAGTTGTCTTGCTGACGGTCTGCGGCTTTGCCTGCGGCTGCGGGCGAACTTCTGTCTGCGGCGTCTGCGCAGTAATGCTTCGTATGCCGATAGTGCCGAGTACCCCGGCGATAACAATCGCCAAAACGATACTGGCCGCTGTTCCAATACTGGATGTGGCCATAGCCGCGACAATGCAGCCAACAGCCGTACTCAGGATCTGACACCCTATAAGCTTTCCATTCACTATGATCCCACCTTTTCTTTAATCCCCTAATAGATTTCTACCCGACAGTAAACTTTCCCCTCGGATGATGATAGTGCTGACGTGTATCCTTTTTCATAGCCAATGCCATAGCAAAGGTCACAATACCGACCCGGCCCATGAGCATCAATATAATCAAAACGAATTTACCACCGGATGTCATTGACGAGGTAATTCCTGTGGATAATCCAACCGTAGCCAATGCTGAAACGACCTCAAAGGCTACCTTTACCACCGGAATCCCCTCTGCCATACAGAGATACATCGTTGCTAAAAAAGTAATCGTTGCTGCAATAAAAAACAGCATCAGTGCCCGCATGATAGTATCCAACGGAACTTCACGCGAAAAGAGTTCCACCTCTTTCTTACCACGAATCAGACTCCATATCGTACTCACAATGATTGCAAAAGTCGAAGTTTTGATACCACCACCAGTAGATGCCGGCGAAGCACCAATGAACATGAGCATGATGACCACCAGCAGCGCCGGCTCCCCCAAAGCTCCATTATCAAAGACAGCAAAGCCAGCGGTACGCGCAGTGACCGACTCAAACAGACTCGCAAGAAACTGCCCGCCCAGACTCAGTTCCCCCAGCGTCTCCGCATTGCCATGCTCAAGCAAGAAAATAATGACAGTGCCACCAAAAACCAGTACGAGCGTCGCTGAAAGCACTACTCTCGTCTGCACACTCAACAGCTTCCAGGAACGATGCTCCCATACATCATTCATGACGGCAAAGCCAATGCCGCCTAAAACGATCAGACTGCTGATGGTGAGCGTAACTACCGGATCGGATGCGTATTTGTAAAACGTCGTACCGCCAAACACATCAAAACCGGCATTACAGAAGCCGGATACAGCGTGCCAGTAACCATAATACACACCCTGCCAGCCATACTCGCTGGCAAAACGCAGAGCCAGGATTGTGCCGCCGATAAACTCGATTAGAAACGTCACCTTCACGACATAAAGCACCAGTCGTACCATACCCTCAAGTGTCAGTTGATTCAGTGACTCCTGTACCAGAAGCCGGCTGCGCAGTTGTATGCGGCGCCCCATGATAACAGCCAGCAGAGTGGTAATCGTCATGACCCCCAGACCACCGATCTGTATCAGCAAAATAATCACCAGCTGCCCAAAGGGTGAAAAATAATTTCCTGTATCCACGACGCAAAGTCCGGTAACACATACAGCCGAAGTCGCCGTAAACAATGCGTCAATAAAGGAAAGGGATGCCCCTTCCCTTGAAGCAATCGGCAGCATGAGCAAAAAACTGCCCACGAGGATTGCCGCTGTAAACCCCAGGGTGAGAACCTGATATGGATTCAGATTCCATTCCGACAAATTCAGGAGATTTGCCCCGCCCCCAGTATGCCTATTCATCTGCTATATACCTCCAGGTAACCAAAGAATCAATGAAACGCTGCGGCCAGCTGCTGCAAAGCAAAAATACAAAAGCCGATTCCAGCGCCCACAATCGAACCATTCATACGAATCCACAGCAAATCCGGTTCCACCTTATCATAAACCAGCCGGTTAAGCTGTTCATCCGTCATGCGTCCCAAAACACTGCGGACAATATCACCAATCATCGACTGTGCCTGTAACACGCTGCGTGCAACAAGGTCATAGAGGAAATGATTGATCTTCTGCTGGAGCCCGTCATCCTGCTGAAGCTCTGCCAGCCAATGCTGAATCTCCACCTGCAGAAAAACCTGCAGGTTCTGACTCGCCTCCGGCTGTGTCGCCACTGATGTCAAAGCATCCTGAAAAATATTCTTTAATAGGTCATTCTCTAGTAATTTCGTTATTCCATGGGAAAAACCCTGCTTGAAACTTTCATTTTTTGCTAAAATAATTAATTTTTCAAAAAGAACAGACAATGTATCTTCCTGTGCCTTTGAACCTGGAACCTCCAGGTCCTTTAGCATAGCCTGCAATTGCTGCTGCAGGAGGTCTGTCGCCTCGTCAAGATTCACCAGATCCATGGATTGCGCGAGATTTGCAAAAAACGCGCCCATACCGGTTCCCGTTTTTTCCTGTTTATACGCATCAAGCTGCCGGTAGATTTCCTGCCGCACCATCGGGGAAGCCGCCTTTGCCTCCAGACGAATGGCCAGCTGACGCAGCAATTCTCCGGCATGACCGGATTGCTGCAGCCAGGCAGCCAGCTTTTCCATACTCTTTTCCGGCGTGAGCAGTGCCGGCAGACGATCCTTTACCACAGCTGCCACCCGGGTCGCCAACAGCTCAGAATCCAGTGATTTCCATCCAGCCAACAGCCAGGCTGCCAGTTTTTCCTGGTTGTCTTCCTTCGCCAGCCAGTTCTGCACCAGTACCAGCAGATCCGCCTGATGGATCAACGTAAATAATTTTTTCTTGGAAAAGAACTCCTGCTGCACCATCGTAACAGCCGCTTCAATAAAAGCCCCCCGGCGCCTTGGCAAAATAGCCGTATGCCAGGAAAATCCCAGCGGCCGGCGAAAAAGCGCCGTAACCGCAAACCAGTCCGCAATGCCGCCGACCAGTGCCGCCTCCGCACAGAAGGAAATACCGCGCACAAATACACTGTGCGGATATTCCAGGCGCAGGCACACCGAAAAGAGCACCAGTACCGCTGCTGCCAAAAGCGTCCGATCCGCTGAATTCCAGGAACGCTGCGTCATAATGCCCACATCCTCTCTATACAAAATACCGCTGCATAGATTACCATGCCGGCCACAGCCCCCACCACTGAACCATTGATACGGATCATCTGCAGATCATCAGCGATACGGGATTCAACAAACACGGTCAGCTGTTCATCAGAAAACTCATCCAGCCGTGCCCGGATCATCTGGTCGAGAAACACATGATAATGCGTGAGACGTGCCGCAATAAAATCCTTCACGCAGCGGTCATAGCGCTGCTGCATTCCCGCATCCGAAGAAAATTGATTGAACTTTTCCTCCGCCAGTGCATTCGCCGTCTGCAACCATTCCGGTTCCGCCTTATGCAGTTCCGCAGACAGCCAGTCCGCCAGGGAACCCTCGAAACGCTCTGCCGAGAAACGCTGCATTCCCGCCTGCAGCAAGGCTTCCACCTTCTGCTGCACCGCAGAGGACTGCATGGCTGTCTCCAGTTGAGCAGCCAGCATACAGGACAACGGCGACTCCGGATTCTCCAGTTCCTGCAATACCTTGCTGCAGCGCGTGTTGAGCAGATCCAGGATCTTTTCATCGGACAGATCAATCAATCCCAGGACAAATGCCCGTCCAGCGGCACCGCCCTCGTATTTTTTCCGCATGACTGAAATATGGGACAACAAAAACTGCTGCATCGGCGCCGACTGCAGGACCTCAAGCAAAAGAGGCCCCGCCGCCCGCAGCAGCGGCTGACGGACATCCTCCCGCGCCAGGACCTGCAGCAAACGTTCTGTAAGCTCCGGCAATGATATCTCCGCTACAGCTCCATCCAGCAGTTGGCGCAGCTGTCGGGCCAGGCCCTGGCAATCCAGCTGCCGGGCAGCCGACAGCAATACATGGTCCAATACCTCCAGCACCTTTTCCCGCCCATCGCGCAGGCGAAGATAGTCTACGAGCATTCTGGCTGTATCCTGTGTCTCCACAATCTTCATGATATTTTTTACACTTAAAAGGTCTGCACTGGCAAATTCCACAATTGCATTCATGATTCTTTCACGATTTCGTGTCAGAATTTGAGTGCGATAGGAGATGCCCAGCGGCTTGCGAAAAAGTGCCGTGACAGCAAACCAATCCGCCAGTCCACCAATGGATGCCGCCAGAAAGCCATGATGCAGCATACCACTCCAAAATCCCACAGACGCATAGGGATAGGTCAGTCCTGCACCTGCAAGACTGATTCCCAACGCCAATGACGCCTTATACCGTTTTTGCATCTATTACACTCCAATTTTTTCCGTCTCTTGTCTGGGCCGCTGCTCCTTAGCTACGGACAGCATAAGCTTCAGACGGTTCAACTGATTGACCTCACTCGCCCCGGCATCGCAGTCCAATGCTACGATATTGGCTCCCGGATAGGAGCGGCGCAATTCATGCAGAACGCCCTTGCCGGTAATGTGATTGGGCAGACAGCCAAAAGGCTGCAGACATACTACATTGGGCACGCCTTCATCAATGAGCTTGACCATCTCACCGGTAAGGAACCATCCCTCGCCGGCCATATTGCCCAAAGAAACATGACGCGAAGCCAGCGCGGCAATTTTTTTGATGCTGTGCGGCGCCTGGAAATGGCGGCTCGCAGCCAGAGCCCTGGCCATCGGACGCCGGAAAAATTCCAGCACACGAATAAACAGCTCTGACATGAGCTTATCCTTATAGCGCCCATCCAGCAGGCGGCGCTCTACAATCGAATCATAGGCCATGTACATGAAGAAATCCACAAAATCCGGCATAACCACTTCAGCGCCTTCCTGCATCAGCAGTTTCTCAATATGATTGTTGGCGACCGGATGATATTTTACCAGGATCTCCCCGACAATACCGACCTTCGGCTTCCAGCAGTCCTCATGGATGGGCAGTGCGTCGAAATCCTTTACGATCTGCCGGATATTCCGCTTGAATTTGAAATAGCTTCCATGCTGCAGCTCCGCCCGGCAGCGAACCATCCAGGCCTCGTAGAGCTTCTCCACCGAACCGGCTTCCTTCTCATAAGGCAGCATACGGTTCCGCACATTCATGAGCAGATCCCCATAGACAGCCGCCTTCACTGCATCGATAAAGCAATCCCGATCCAGTTTGAAGGCATCCGTCTCCAACCCCCAGCAGGCAAATACCGGCACCTGTGGGAATCCGGCATCCTTCACCGCCTGACGCAACACATTCAGATAATTCGTGGCCCGGCAGGCACCGCAGGTCTGGAACAGCATGATGGAGGTATGGTCCGGATCGCATTTCCCCGACTGCAGTGCAGCCAGCAGCTGGCCAATGACAACAATGGCCGGATAGCACATATCATTATTGACATAGCGAAGCCCCAGATCAATGGCCGCCTTGGCCGGCATTTCCGGAATCACCACCTGATAGCCATGGTGCTGCAAGGCTGTACTCAGGAGATTGAAATGAATCGGTGCCATCTGCGGCGCGAGAATTGTATGCGTCCGCTTGCACTCCTCCGTAAAATGCGGCCGTTCGATCACCGCAGCCGGCTCATAGGCCGTCGGCTGCCGGCGGGCAAGCGCCGCAATCAGGGACCGCAGGCGAATCCGCGCCGCTCCGAGGTTGCTTACCTCATCGAGCTTGATCATCGTATAGATACGATGCTTTTCTTCCAAAATCTCCCGTACCTGCCCCGTGGTGATGGCATCAAGGCCACAGCCAAATGAGCTGAACTGGATCAACGTGATATTGTCATGCGCCGCGGCAAAGCGGGCCGCATGATACAGCCGCGCATGATAGCTCCACTGGTTGACAATCTCCAGCTGCCCTTCCTCTACCGGCTGATGATATACCGCATCCTCCGAAATGACCGGCAGCCCATAGGACTGGATCATTTCCGGAATACCATGATTGATCTCCGGATCCACATGGTATGGCCGCCCGGCTAGGAGTACGGCCGGCAAATGCTCCTTTTCGATTTTCTCAAGAATCTTCTGTCCGTACTGCCGGACATCCTCCTTGTAGCGTTCCAGCGCCAGGTAGCCGGCCTCTACCGCGGCCGAAATTTCCTGCCGGGAAAGGCGCTCCACTGCCAGTTCCTCCGTCAGGCGTTCGGTCAGCCGTTTCGGATCATTTAACGGCAAAAACGGCTGCATGAACTGGATGTCCCTCTCCCGCAGAATATCCATATTGGCCCGGATATTCTCGGCATACGATGCCACTACCGGACAGTTATAGTGATTATCCGATGGATGATACGCATCGACAATATTATACGGAATACAGGGATAAAAAATCTTTTTGACGCCCCGATTCACCAGATCCATGATATGTCCGTGCACGAGCTTTGCCGGATAGCAAAGCGAATCGGACGGCACCGTGGCCATGCCCTGATAATAGAGCTCTGCCGACGATTTTCCCGAAAGCACGACCTCATAGCCAAGCATAGTGAAAAAGGTGAACCAGAACGGATAGTCCTCGTACATATTCAGCGCCCGCGGCAGCCCAATGCGACCGCGTGCTGAATGACGCAGCGGCCGATAGAAATCAAAGAGCCGCTCATATTTATAAGCATAGATATTCGGTGCCTTGACTGTTTTCTTTTCCTTACCCGCACCACGTTCGCAGCGATTTCCCGTATAATAGCGACCGCCATCCGGGAAATTCTGCACGGTGATCAGGCACTGATTGCCGCAGCCATGGCAGCGATAGGATTTCGTCTCCACGGAAAAATCTGCCAGCTGCGCTGCGGAAAGCAGCGATGAGCCATCTTTTCCCGTCTCCATGGCCAGAAGCGCTGCGCCATAGGCTCCCATGAGCCCGGCAATATCCGGCCGGATGACCTCGCGATCCAGCAGCAGTTCCATAGAACGAAGCACGGCATCGTTGTAGAAGGTACCGCCCTGTACGACAATATGGTCACCCAACGTCGATACATCCTTGAGCTGCATGACCTTGAACAGCGCGTTCTTGATAACCGAAAGCGCAATGCCCGCCGAAATATCGCCGACTGCCGCGCCCTCCTTCTGTGCCTGCTTCACCTTGGAATTCATGAACACCGTACAGCGTGTCCCCAAATCCACCGGTGCTTCAGAGGAAACAGCCTTCGCGGCAAACTCCCCGGCGGTCATATTGAGTCCCTGGGCAAAATTCTCGATAAACGAGCCACAGCCGGCGGAACAGGCCTCATTGAGCGTAATGCTGCCAATATTGCCGTCCCGGACAAAGAAACACTTCATATCCTGCCCGCCAATATCGAGAACAAAGGATACCTCCGGACAGAATTCCTGAGCCGCCCGCAGATGGGCAAAGGTCTCGACCTCGCCCGCGTCGGCATGCACAGCCGCCTTTACGATAGCCTCACCGTAGCCGGTTGTGAGCACCGCTGCGATATGAGCCTTCGAATGCATAGCTCCATACAGCCCCTGCAGTTCCTTTACCACTGTCTTGAGCGGAGAGCCCTGGTTACTCCCGTAGGAGGTATATAAAAGCTCCTTATCCCGCCCGATGGCGGCAATCTTTGTCGTTGTCGAGCCCGCATCAATTCCTACATAGACCGGCCCCTCATAGGATGCAAGCGACCCGCGCCGCACCTGATCCCGATCATGCCGGGCTTTGAATGCCGCATAATCCGCCGCATCCGAAAAGAGCACGAAATCCGCCTTACGGCTTTCCTGCTGTGCCTCATCCCGTGCCCTGGCAATGCTCTGTTCCAACTGCTGACAATCAATGAGTTTGGATTCATCCGAAAGCGCTGCACCGATTGCCACAAAGTAACAGCCTTCCTCGACCGGAACTACATCCTCTGCCTGCAGCTGCAAGGTTTCGATGAACCGTTCCTTCAACGCGGACAAAAAGTGCAGCGGCCCACCAAGGAAAGCCACCCGGCCGCCGATTGGCCGCCCCTGGGCCAGATTACTGATTGTCTGATTCACGACTGCCTGGAAAATCGACAGTGCTATATCGGCCTTTTCCGCGCCATCATTCATCAGCGCCTGAATATCCGTTTTCGCAAATACGCCGCAGCGCGACG
>CAZFPA010000051.1:0-13294 GCA_964520975.1 uncultured Selenomonadaceae bacterium
ATACCGCTGGATCCCGTACAGTATAAGACGAACTGGAATAAAGCCAAGCATTTTATGACGAATGAAGCAGCGCAGAAGTACAGTGCATTGGTCAGCAAAGAGAATCCTATTGCCAAGCTGGGGCATATGACGGTGCAGCCGCAGATCAAATCCATTCAGCTGCAGCCGGGAACGAAAGCAACCTATCAGGTGCGCTGGGTCGAAGATGAATTCTCCATTGGCGGGACAGCTACGGGCAGGAAGGTCGGCTATGTAGCTTTGTTTTCCATTACCATTGAACCGCAGAGCAAAGAAGAAGAGCTTCTGATCAATCCGCTGGGCATGAAAATCAAGGACCTGACGCTTACGAAAGAAAGTGAAACCGAGGATACGCAGAAAGGAGGTCGTCCATAATGCAGCTGGGAAAATGGAAAACGGCATGGATTGTGGCTGCTGCGATGCAGGCTATGAGTACAACTGTTTTGGCAGCACAGGCACTCTATACGGTCGAAGATGCGGTAAGCATCGGGGCAAAGATTGAATATCCCTATACGGATGGCAGTTTGTACGAAGTCTATACCCAGGTCGGGCATGCTTCAGAAATCATTTTGCATACAGATGAAAAGGTTACGGATATCATTGCCGGGGACACCTCGCGCTGGCTGGTTGAAACCGCACAGATTGGCGGTACCGTGCATGTTTTTGTGAAGCCGAAGGCGACAGGGATTTCTACAAATTTTATTTTGACGACGAATCAGCGGGCATATCATCTGAAGCTGCTAGCAGATCCTGGTACATACAATCCTATGGTCTGCTGGCGTTATCCAGAAGATGTTTATCAGGCTGAGTCCGCGAAAAGTTCAGAAGAAAAAGCCTATGAAGAAATCTTTACAGAAAAACGAAAAGGGGAAACCCTTGTCAAGGTCATGAATCACGGCTATGAGCTGCATGGCAGTGATGAAGCAGAGAAAAATCTGTATCCGCTGCAGGTCTTCGATGATGGGGTGCGGACTTATATCCAGATACCGAAATCCAATAAATACGATCTGCCGGTCCTCTATCACGTGAACGATAAGGAAAAACAGAAATTGACCTTGGTGAACTACCGCATCCGATATGGTTACTTTATTGCGGACCGTGTATTCGATCATGCAAGACTGCAGTATTCAGCAAAAGAGTATGTAGACATCCTGCCAAAGAAAACGGCTGCAGAAGCAAGGGATTTTTAAAAAGGTGGTGTGATGCTTGTGTTTGAAAAATTGAAGAAGCTATTCCAGCGAAAAAAGCCTGAGGATGGGCTGGAGGAAGATGACTTTCTGGAAGAAGCTGAGGAAAAGGAAACAGATGCAGATATTTCCTATACCGATGATGAAGAGCCGGAAGAACAGGCCAAGACAATCAAGAAGAAGGCCATTATGGTGGCCGGCGGTGCAGCTGTTCTTTTTGCCGTGTCAGCCATAGCGAGCAATGTGTTTTTAGGCGGCAGTGGTAAAGGGAATTCGGATAAGGCATTATCCGGCCCGGTCAGTGCTGCGACGCCGGCAGATAAACTGCCGGATAAATACAGTGATATCGATAAGGATAAGAAGCAGAATACGGCAACGCCCCATACGGGTCAGACAACACCCGCGAATAGTCCGGGACGTACGACCGTAAGTGAAGGCAGCCGGACGCCAAGTACTTCGGCTGCAGTGCCTGTGAATACGTCAAGAACGACAGGCGTTTCCTCAATGCCAGCTGCTGTACCGGTCATGCCAACAGGAAATGGAGCAGCCAGCCGAGGAGAGAGCAGTGCTGCACAGGCTGCGGCCAAAGAAAAAGAAGCAGCGGACAGCAGTGAACTGGCCTTTAAGGTTGCGGCCAATATTTCGCAGCAGCAGGCCGAGAAAAGTGTCGTGCAGCCGCTGGCTAATGCAGCATCGATGGGGAGCGGCATTGTACAGACAGCCTCCTATTCAAATCCTATGGCAAGTACCTACAGAAGTTCCCTGGTTGTTGATGCGGGCAGCTACGTTTTAAGTGCGGGGGCCGTCATCCAGGCGACACTTCTGACCGGAGTCACCAGTGATGTTGCGCATGGGGATGTCGTTGCGCAGGTACGGCAGAATATCTATGACAGCCTGACCGGAACGCATCTCTTGATTCCGCAGGGCAGCCGGGTCATCGGTAGTTCTGCAGATGTCGGTGGCAAGCGCATCAATGTTGTCTTTAGGCGCATCATCCTGCCGAGCGGTGCTTCTCTGGCGCTTCCGGATCAGCAGGCCATTGACGGCACAGGCTATCCTGGCCTTATGGATAAATACAACGACCATCGCGGAAAGGCATACCGCACAGCGTTCATGAGTGCTCTTTTGAGCGCGGCAGCGCAAAGTGCAACGGGGAATTCTTCCGGAAGCGATAACCGCAGTCCGGGACAGGAAGCTGTAGCGGGAGCTGTATCCTCTATACTCAAAACGGGACAGGCACTGGTGGAGAAAGACGCAAACGCGCAGGCAACCGTTGAGATTGAACCTGGATTCCAATTCAGTATCTTCATCAATCAGGATCTGTTGATTGGGGAATATGGAGATGAATAATCTCTTTCGTCTGGCCTGTCTTTTGGGCCCGGTCATTGGCGGGCTATGGATTGCCACGCAGAAATTCGCAGCGTTGCTGCAGTATGACGGTATCTTAGGGATACCATTTATCTTGCAGGGCCAGCCTTATTATCTGCCATGGAAATATCTTTCATGGTATTTCAGCCTGCATTCGTATATCCCTGAACTTTTCAAGCATACGAATCTTTATGCGTTTGGCGGTTTTATCGTTGGTTTGCTGCTCTTGCTTCTGGTTCAGCCGCCAAGACGGCTGGATTCCCATGGCAGTGCGCATTGGGGTGCCTATGAGGATATCCTGAATATGGAGCTCATCTCTGCTGGCGGTGTTGTTGTTGGCCTTTATGATAATGCTTTTGTACGCGGTCTGACCTCTTTCGTTCGTTCCGTAGACAAAATCAAAAAGGAGAAGGTCTCCTTTGCGGAAATGGACTATGATAAACGCCTGGATAAAAAGCGTGATCAACTGATGGAAAGACTGCTTCACCTGCAGGGGACGCTGACGGCTGAAACAGCCGAACCGAAAAAACTGCAGACAGCGATAGGCCGTGTGCAAAAGAAGCTGGACCTGCTGCCAGATTATGATGCCAGGCGGGAAAACCCCTTTACGGTCTATCCCTGGGTATGGTTCCATAAAAAGCTTTTTCAGCTGTATCTGCATTGTCCGCATTTCTACCTGCGGGATAATTCCAATAAGCATCTGGCCGTCATTGCGCCGACCCGTACCGGTAAAGGTGTGGGATTGATCATTCCGACTCTGCTTGGCGGCTGGAAAGCCAGCGTGATTGTCAACGATATCAAAAGTGAGAACTGGGGGATTACCGCAGGCTACCGGAAGCGCATGGGGCAGAAGGTCATCAAGTTTGAACCGACAGCGGATGACGGCAGTTCAGCCCGCTGGAATCCTTTGGACGAGATTCCCATTGGGAATCCCGAGGAAGTATCGGCGGCTCAGAATCTCGCTTACATCCTCGCTGACTATGAAGGCAAGGGAAAACTGGACCATTGGGGCAGCAACGCGGCGACAGTGATCATGGTCGTCATCCTGCATCTTCGCTATGCGCATTTTGCTGATCCGGGGCATTATCCGTCGGCACCGACACTCTACAGCGTGGCATCGTTCCTGAAAGCGAATATTGTGCCGATGGTCGACGAGGCAGGAAATCCGGTCATGGAATACTGTGATGAAGAAGGCAATGTCTATGATAAGCCGCATCCGAACTGCAAGGAGCAGCAAAAGGTCAATGCCAAAGGGTTCCTGGCAACCTTGAAGGAACTGCAGAATTTCGAGCATGTGCCGGATGAGGGCATCCGTATCCGGGAATGGGATAAGGTTCAGGAAAAATATGTGGAACGGGAATTCGATGCCCGGGATTTGAAAGCAATGTATCCACTGGCTTCATCGTTGGACTATATCCCCAATACACATCCGATTATCTATCAGAATTTCGTGGATATCTTATCCAAGCCGGAAAATGAATGCGGCAGTATTATTTCCACGGCCAATACAGCCTTGAAGGAATATCTGGATCCAATCCTGGCTAAGAATACGATTGTGAGTGATTTCTGTATAGATGATCTCATGAATTATAAAAAGCCGGTTTCTCTGTATCTGGTGACACCGCCATCCGACCTGCTGCGTCTGGCGCCAATCTTCCGGTTGTTTTTTGAGATGATGGTCAAGCATCATGCCAAAAAGATTGGGACCTATGAGAATGGACAGGCGAAGACGGTTTACAGGCATAAATGTCTGTTTCTTATGGATGAGTTTTCATCCTTGGGGAATCTGCAGTCCTTTGCGGCAACACTTTCGTATATTGCGGGTTATGGCATGAAGGTTTTCCTGATCAATCAGGGACTGCCGCAGATCAATGGCATTTACGGCAAAGATAATCAGATCCTCATGAACTGCCATCTGCAGATCTTTTATTCACCGAATGACAATGATACCGGGAAATATGCAGAATCTTTGCTGGGCAATAAGACTATTTTGGTGGAAAGTGTATCCGACAGCGGATTCTTTTCGAATAAGCAGTATTCCAAGTCGGCAACATCCAGAGCCTTGATGACTGCCGATGAATTGAAAAGACTGGGGGACCAGGAAATATTGATTGCGAGCGGCAGCCCGCCGATCCTTACGGATAAGGTCAAATACTATGAAAATGACTTTTTCCTCACGAAGCTCAAGGATGCCCCGGCAGCCAGCGATGTCATCCGTGACAATCCTTATCCAGAGCGTGAGGCTTTGTTGGCAGGGCAGCAGCCGAAAAGGAAAAAACAACAACAGTCACCTGTATGGGAAGAGGCAAAGCCCGTCAAGAAAAGTGCTGAGCCTATCTGGCAGGAGGCTGCGGGAAGGGAAGGAGAAAAATGACAGGCCGAAGAGCATTATGCCGGCTGGAAAAGAAATTCACGACACTGCGGCAGCAGCAGGAAGCTATGCAGCTGCAGATGAAAAAGGTGCGCAAGGATATTGAAGCGGAACGCATGGCCCGGATTGTCTATCTGATCAAGAAAACAGGTTTTCCAGCTGATAAGCCGGCTATCCTGATCGGAGCAATTTTATCTGCCAAGGAAAAGCTGGAAAGTACAGCATGTGTAGAAGAAATCAATCGGTATATCGATCTATACAATGTTTTTGCAGGAAATCATCCGGGCATTGAACAGGCGGCGGAACAGGCAATGCAGGAAGAGCCACAAGATCCGGATGGGGAAAAGGAAACTGCTTATGGGGAGTAATCCGAATTTTGATGTCATGCTGGGTGCGCCCGTGGTCGAGCTTCTGAATCGGGAAGACATCACCGAAATCTATGTGAATGATGATGGCTTCATCCGTTATGAATCGTATCGGGAAGGCAAGATCAAGACAAAGATTTACCTGGAGCCGGCTAAAGTTCAGGCGGTCATTGAACTGGTTGCCGGGCAGATCGGGAAAATCGTCAATGAGGACATTCCATCGATATCGGCAGAGATTCAGGGCTATGGGGCACGTTTCCAGGGAGAGATTCCGCCAATCGTGCGTCAGCCGCAGCTGAATATCCGCATGAAGGCAGTCAAGATTTTTTCTTTGGAAGATTATGTGGAGAATCAGGTGCTGAACAATGCCTACAAGGCCTATATCGAAAAAGCCATAGAAAGCCGCAAGAATATCCTGATTGTCGGTGGTACAGGAACCGGAAAAACTACGTTCCTGAATGCAATCCTTGCTGCTATTGCAGAGATCTCGCCGTACCATCGCATCATCAGTCTGGAGGATCTGCCGGAGCTGCAATGTCCGGCGGATGACTATAGCCCGATGTTCACGAAGCAGGATACAGGCCAGGATGGCATCAAGTACAATATGACACGTCTTCTGGCTGAATGCATGCGGCGCTCACCAGACCGTATCGTTGTAGGTGAGGTCCGGGACGGGGCAGCCTATACGATGCTCAAAGCCTGGAATACCGGGCATGAAGGCGGAGCCTGTACTGTGCATGCCAATGGGACAGAGGAAGGACTTACACGTATCAAATCTTTGGCGCAGGAAGATCCGGATGCTGCCGGTGATCTGAAGGAACTCATCGGCGAAGCCATAGATGTTGTTATCTCTATTGCCCATGTGGAACTGCCGGATGGCCGGAAAAGCCGTATCGTCAATGACATTATTGAGGTCGATGGCTATGACAGCAGGGAAGACCGGTACATCCTGCATCATATTGGAACACATTCAAATTAAGGGGGAATCTATTATGTTGAAAAAAGCACTTTGGGAAAAGTCCCTGGCACTTACCGTATTTTTATCCAGCAGCTGCAGTGCAGCCTTTGCGAAGTCCCTGACTGGCGGTCAGGATATCCAATGGCCTTGGACGAAATTCTTTACATCACTTGCCAATCAGCTGACCGGCCCCTTGCCGATGACTTTGGGGGCGATGGGCATCGCCGGAGCGGCCATTACCTTGTTTGCTGGTCATGCTGGCGGTGGAACGCAGAAGTTCATCGTGCTCATCCTGGCCATTTCCATCTGTTTGTTCGCACCGAATTTCATGGACTTCATCAGCGATTCTGCTGGTGGACTTACCATCACGGCGGCGATGCAGCCATGAGGAATGTAGAAGAGCTGCCGGAAGGCTATGAGATTCCAATCCATCGTTCCCTGGTACAGCCGCTTTACTGGATGGGAGTACCGCGAAATCTCTTTATTTCAGAAATCCTGCTGGGTGTGCTGGGGGGAATCTTCTTCAAGACCTGGACAGTTATCTTTGTCCTGGTTGCGCTGCATTATCTGTTCCGTTATCTCGGACAGCAGGATCCGCAGTTCCATCTGGTCTTTTTACGGGCACGGGAACATAAAAATTATTATTATCGCTAAAGGTGGCGGGTGTTTTGTTTTTTAAGAAAAAGAAGCAGCGGTTTTCCCAGGAAGTTGGTGTATTCAAGGAAAAACCAAGGCTGCAGTATCTCCTTCCTTGGGCGTTTGTCGATGAGGATACCGGCATCGTGCATGGCAAGGACCACTCCATGATGGCAATCTATGAATTCCGTGGTCCGGATATGGACAGTTCTACACCGCTGGATCTCATGCAGTATAATGCTGCCGTCAATAATATCATCAAGAATCTGCCAACAGGCTATGTGCTGTATTTTGAGGCACAGCGGCATGTTGCAAGCGGCTATGATTCAGCAGCAGTCTCCGTTCCTATCGTGCAGATGATGGAGGATGAACGGGCAGAATATTACGCCGGGCAGGAGCATTTTGAGACGGACTATTATTTCACGGTCTATCTGGAGCCGCCGCAGCTCTTGAAATCCCGTATCACGGATGCATTCATTGCCGATGCCCGGAACAAGGGTAAGAATCAGGCGGATATGCGTGTGTACTGTGAAACCGTGGAGAAATTCATCAACAATGTGAATCTTATCGGAGATATGCTCAAAATCTGGTTTCCGGAAATACGTCCGCTGAGTGCGGGGGAAGCCGTATCGTATCTGCATTCAACGGTTTCCACTAAACGGTTTGATGTAAAGATCAATCCGCTCAACTATATTACGGATTATGTCTGTGACAGCACTGTACTCGGCGGCCGGGAAATGAAGCTGGATGAACAGTATATGAAGGCAGTCACAATCCTGGATTTTCCCCCGATGTCTTCGCCGGGCGTCTTTGATGTATTCAATAACATGAACCTGGAATATCGTTGGGTATCCCGGTTCATCTGCATGTCGAAGATGGATGCGCAGCAGGAGCTTCGTGATTTCCGGCAGCGCTGGAATCAGCAGATCAAGAGCTTCTGGGTTCAGGTGCGTGAAGCTGTGCTGAAGGAAAAGATGGATGATGCTAAGGATGAAACAGCAGAATCCAACAAGGCTGATGCCGGAGCCGCATTACAGGAACTGGGACAGGATGCTGTAGCCTATGGTTATTATACGATGACCATGCTGGTATTCGATAAGCATGCGCAGCATTGTGCTGATAAAGCGAACAAAGTATTGGAAGCTATCAACTCGCTGGGCTATACCGGCTATATTGAATCCGACAACAGCATGGAAGCCTGGTGGGGTTCAATTCCTGGCTGCTATCGGGCCAACATCCGACGGCCTATCATCAACAGCCTAAATTTTTGTCACCTTGCCCCGGTCACGGCAACATGGCCAGGAGACAGAAGGAATGATTACTTAAAGGGGCCTGTATTGCTCTATACGGATACGACCGGGTACACGCCGTTTCGGCTGTCCCTGCATGTCGGTGACGTGGGGCATACGATGATCTGTGGGCCTTCCGGTGCAGGCAAGTCGGTTTTGCTGAATACACTGGAAGCCCATTTCTTGAAATATCCTGACAGCAATATCTTTATCTTTGATAAAGCGGCCAGCAGCCGGGCGTTGACCATGGCGGTTGGCGGGAATTTCTATAATATCGCGGCTGAGGGGACCGGGGAGCTGTCCTTTCAGCCATTGGCCTGCATTGAAGATGAGAATGAAATCAAATGGGCAAAGGAATGGCTGCTGGCTTATCTGAGCCAGAAAAATGTAGCCATTACGCCGTCCAAGGATAATTTTGTCTGGAAAGCGTTGTTATCTCTTCGGGAATTCCCTGTTGAGCAGCGTACGATTTCGACTTTTTGCCAGATGGTGCAGGATCAGGAAATCCGGCAGGCATTGAAGCCATTGACCAGTAAGGGAAGCTATGGCCGTCTCTTTGATAACCATCAGGATATTTCAGGAACTGGCCGCTGGCAGGTCTATGAAATGGAAACCCTCATGTCTACGCCGGCCATTGTTCCCTCAACGCTGGATTATCTGTTCCATCGCATTGAACGGAAGCTGAAAACGGCTGCCGGTCCATCCGCCATATGGCTGGATGAGTGCTGGCTGTTCTTTGATAACCCGATGTTCAAGGAAAAACTGCGGGAGTACTTCAAGGACATGCGTAAGAAAAATACCAGCATCATCTTCGCCACGCAGAATCTATCCGATTTGGCAAATAAACCGGAGCTCCTGTCTACGGTCATGGATAACTGTCCGAATCGTATCTATCTGCCGAATAAGCAGGCCAATACGGAGCAGAATAAGGAGCTGTACCACTTATTCAACTGCAATGAACGTCAAATCGATATCATTGCGAATATGACACCAAAACAGGATTACTATTATTCCTCAGAAAAGGGGAACCGGATCTTCCGTCTGGCTCTGCAGCCGGCAGAAATCCCGTTTGTCACGGCTACCGCGAAGAAGGACCAGCAGGCAATGGATCAGATCCTGCAGAATTTTGGCCGGCAGCAGTTCATACGGAAATGGTTTGAATATAAAGGCTTTGTTGAGGAATGGCAGCATTATGTCCAAAATTATGGTTGAAGTGGTCCATTATGGACCACTTTTTTGAAAGGGGAGCTTGAGGTGGTAATCGATATTCAGCAGATGAAAAAAGCGGTTGTTGTTTTTAGTTTATCCGGCATTCTTTTGGCTATACCCATGACGGCTTCGGCGGCGATACCAGTCATCGATGATCAGAACATCATGCAGCAGCTGAAGACCTATATGGAAAGCATCAAGATTGTCACAAATACAGCCCAGCAGATAGCACTGCAGCTCAAGGAATTGGAGAGCCTGCCGGAAAAGGTGCTGCAAAGCTATAAAGATGCGTTTCAGGCCAGTATAGAAAAGGTGACGCAGGCAACAAAAGAGGGAGGCATCCTGTCGGAAGAAGGAGACTGGCGGGTATGGTGGAACGAAGTGTTTCCAAGTATGAAGCAGGGGGAAGAGACCTTCCTGGCTGAACGCAGCATAGATACCTCGATTCAGGAAGTTCTTTCCATGCAGAACCAGAAGAATGTGGAATCCTATCACGCATTGATGAAGGAGTTGGAAGAGTCGAAGAAGCGTCTGGCTGATCTTTTGGAACTCAATAAGACACCGGAAGGCCAGAAGCAGGCTGCACAGATCAGCAATCAAATCGCAGCAGAAAAGGCACATATTGACACCATCAATACGTCCATTCAGGCGCTATCTGTGCAAAATCAGGCAATGAAGAATCAGGCAGAGGTCACGAAGGAAAAGAATCAGCAGGCTGCAGCTGAAGCATCGGCCAAGGCAAGCGATACGACCATCGATACCTGGCATAAGGCACTGCAGTCTGAGTGGACTGCACCAGCCATCGATGATCCATGGGCCAAATATGGCGGCTATAAGGACTGGTGATGAACATTGGATTTTTCAGATGTGCATTTTTTCAATAATCTGCTCATTTTCTTTGAGAAGCACTGCATCTTTGGCTTTCAGGCATTGGAACCGCATGCGTTCCAGCTGATCATGCTGCTGGGCATCATCGATATCTGCGTGACTTGGACACTGTACAGCGGTCAGCTGCGAATGTCCGAGGTCATCAGCAAAGTCATGAAGATCAGTTTCTTCATGTTCTTTATCATGAATTTTGGTGAAATCAATCATGCAATCCTCGTATCTTTCCAGTATGCCGGGCTCACTGCAGCTGGTGTGCCGGTTTCGGATAGTGTGATTCAGCCATCTTCGATCATTGATCTTGGCTTCAATGCCTGCAAGACGATCTTCCATGAGCTTTCGGTGACAAAAGCGCTCATTGGCGGCCTGGGACTGATTGCAATGTATGTCATCTATATTCTGGTTACGTTGGCTGCATTCTTTTTCATGGCACTGCAGGTCCTTATCACGAAAATTGAATTCAATGTCTTTGCGGCATTGGCGGTGATTTTGCTGCCCTTTGGTGCCTTGAAATATACGCAGTTTCTGTTCCAGCGGGTTGTATCTGCAGTGTTTGCCTATGGTGTGAAGCTTATGATCATGTTCTTTTTGCTGGGTCTTTTTACAAGCGTCGGTTCAGCAGATATGATTCCTACCTGGGAATCTGGCAAGCTGCCAGATTTTGCTGAGCTTATGCGGTATGCGCTGGAATATGCTACGATGGCATTTTTAATGTGGCAGCTGCCGAATCTGGCCGCTGGTTTTATGAATGGTCAGCCGTCGATGGATGCCGGCGGCGTCATCGGCGGAGCCAGACAGGCGGCAGGTACAGCTGCAACGGCAGGGGCTGCTGTAGCAAGCGGCGGTACTGCAGCTGCAGCAAAAGTGGCCTCGACCTATGGCAATGCAAAGGCAACCTCTTATCTGGCAAAGAATATGCCCGGTTCCGATACAAGAACGGGCTATCTCAAGAATTTTGGTAAAACGATGGCCAGGCAAAGGTTTGCGAACAGTACAATCGGCAAGGCCTTGATGGATGGTGCGAACCATGCAATGAATCAAAATGAAGATTATAAAAATATCCGTTCAGGCGAAGCTTTCAGGAAACCACAGAAAAACCGGAACTGACAGGATGTGATGAGGATGATCAAAAAAATAGCTTTCATGGTGTTGGGGCTTATCCTGTTATTATGTCCGGCAGTCCGAACTTTTGCAGCGGCACCTTTTCCCGGTGGCGAAATCACAGGAGCATTCTGGGAATTGCGGGATGGCTATTATCATAAAGGCGTGGATATTGGTACAGAATCCGGAACGCCGATTGCAGCGCCTTTTAGTGGCATGGTGGAGCATGGCGCAGGTGGAAATTTCATTTATTGGGTGACCATCAGCGGTGGAAACGGGCAGGGGGATCTGCTCTTCGGCGACTGCAATGGAGATACTTTGCTATGCCAGTCCGGCTACGTCACAGAAGGCACAATCATCGGTTATACCGGCGGCGATGCCTATGACGGGCCGTTAGGATACTCCAGCGGAGCGCATTGCCACGTGGAATACTGGCCGGAAGGTTATTTTCAAGGCAATGTCTCGGATCCAGTGCCGATTCTTATGACGCTGGGTGTGGATTTGACCGGTGCGATTGTCGGGCCTGGTGGTCAGAGCGGCAAGCATGGTTCGGATAATATATCGCTGCCTTGGGGCATTCAGTCCATGTATCAGCTTGGCGATACCATCAATTCTTCCATTAAGAATATTGTGGAAGCCATTGGCAAAGGCTATAAAGCCATACAGACTGCAGCGTTGGCGTTGTTGTTCATATTGGCTGTCATTGACCTGGCATTGCCAATCCTTGTGGCTGGTATGGAATTTTCTTTAGTACAGGTTACGTCCAAGGCAATAAAGTATGGCTTTCTGTTCTTTGTATTTATGAGCTGGAATACGCTGGTAAATGACTTCTTCCTGAATTTTATTACTTCGATTGCAGGAACCTTCGTGAGTGATTCCTATATGATTGCGGACAATATTGCCCAGCCTCAGTTCCTGCTGCAGAAATGTGTGTTTCTTATGACACCGGCACTCAACAAGATTGCAACTTATGGCGGAATGGATTTCGTTCGCAATCTTGCTTCCATCCTGCCAATTCTGCTCTTTACCTGGGGGACGATTTTTGTCTATTTCCTGCTTGCCTGCTACATTATGGTCATTTATGTAGGCTTTTATCTTTCAGCCATTCTTTATCTTTTTACAGGCCCCTTCGCTGTCCTGGGCTTTACGAAATTCCTGGCTGAGGGTACTCTGGGCCATTTCGTATCTTCGACCTTGAAGCTTCTGGTCATGGCAATCATGGTTGGTTTCTGCGTGTTCTGCATCAAGGATGCGACAGTGCCGCAGGATATCTTCAAGACAGAGACACCGGCAGTCACGCAGACTGGCAGTGGAGGAGGCATCGATGGGCCGCCGGAGTATATCGCCATGGCTACGGCAGCAGCAGAGAAATATGATGTGCCAGTCAATCTGTTCCTGGCGCAGATCCAGTTGGAAAGCCATTGGGATCCGAATGCAGTGAGCCGTGCCGGGGCCGAAGGCATTGCCCAGTTCATGCCGGATACAGCAGCCGGCTGGGGGATAGATCCCTTCAATCCCGAAGAAGCATTGGATGCAGCTGCGCATTATATGCACAATCTCTATGAGAAATTTGGAGATTGGAATTATGCCCTGGCGGGTTACAATGGCGGGCCGAATAGTCTTTCACGGGATGAGCCGCTGCCGCAATGGGCACTGGATTATATCAATAAAGTCAATGGCAATGTGTCCGGAACCTATATCGTGAGCAAGGCAATTACTGCTGAGCAGATGGTCAAGCATATCTTGTTCTGTATTTCGCTTCTGGCGATGGCCTTCTTGACGGCCTGGCTGCCGAAATCCATCATGAAATCAATTGGAGGGCGTTATGAATTGTAGTGGGTATCTCAAACAGCAGAGGAAGCTGAAGCTGTTTCTGCTGGCCTTCTTGCTGCTGCTTTTGCTATTGT
>CAZFPA010000052.1:0-13221 GCA_964520975.1 uncultured Selenomonadaceae bacterium
CATCCTGCGTACTTCTGGTCCAGTTATTTCGTGTACGATGTACTAGATGGCAGGCGTATTTCTTCGAATTCTATTCTACAACACCTGCTAATAAAAGCAAATTTTATTCCGAATGACAAATATTAAAAATAGGATTACAAAATTACACATATACTGATATAATATAAGAATATCTTTACTTGTAAAATTCAATCATGGAATGGTGGTACCAAATATGGATGATATTGATAGGAAAATACTCAGACGACTGCAGCGGAATGCCCGCGTGACCATTTCGGACCTGAGCTCGGAAATCGCGCTCTCCATGCCGGCAATCAGCGAACGCCTCAAAAAGCTGGAGGCATCCGGCGTCATCAAGCAGTACACGGCAATTCTCGAACCGGCCATGCTCAACAAGCACCTCATGGCCCTGATTTTTCTGCGCTTTGACAATCCAAGCCACGGCGACCGCTTTGCGGATTTCGTGAAAAACGAGGGCGACATCAAGGAATGCTTTTACATTACCGGTGAATTCGACTACTCCCTGAAGATCCTCACCGAGAACACACAGTCCCTTGAAAAGCTCCTGACGCGCATCAAGAACCAGCCGGGCATCGTAAAGACGCAGACTATCGTGATCCTGTCCACCATCACGGACAGCCCCTCGATTCTGCCGGACTGAAAACTATCCGGAACAGCAAAACAAAAGACCGCATACTGGCGACACTGTCCGCAATACAGTCTCCCCAGCCTGCGGTCTTTTTATGCTGTTCTGCCAACGAAAACGGCCGGTGATTCCAGCGAGGAAACCGTCCGGCCGTTTGAAACACTCACCAGTGATATTTTTCGCCCCGGTTGATTTTGAAGGCCCGGTAGATCTGTTCAACCAGCAGCAGCCGCACCATCTGATGCGTAAAGGTCATGCGGGAAAAACTCAGCCGCTCCTTTGCCGCCGCCCGCACCTCCTGCGAGAGCCCGAAGGCCCCGCCGATCAGGAAGGTGATATTGCTCTGCCCCTGGAGCCCCAGTGCATCGATACGCGCGGCCAGTTCCTCCGACGAGGACGGCTCGCCATAGACATCGAGCACGATGAGATGGCTGCCGGCCGGCACCTGGCGCAGCAGACGTTCGCCCTCCTGGGCCAGCGTCTTTTCCTTTTCCGCCGGTGACGGATTCTCCTTCATCTTCTCCTCACTGATCTCCAGGATATGCACCTGCGCATACGGACGGAGCCGTTTCATGAATTCCGCGATGCCATCCGCCAGATAACGTTCCTTGATCTTGCCGGCTGCCACGATTGTTATATTCATCCATTAATTTCCTTTCGGCATCTCATCCAGGCTGACATCAACAGTATTCTGCTGATTGTCCCGTTCATACTTCACCTTGACGGTCTCCCCTACTTTATGCGAGGTCACCGCGGCCCGCAGATCTGCTACCGTATTCACCGCGGTTCCTCCAACTTCAAGGATGATATCACCGCGCTGGATACCCGCCCGACCGGCTGGCCCGTTGATCGTCACTCTTTCCACGTACACACCGGCATCGACATTGAGCTCATAGCCCTGACGCGCAGCGGTTTCCTTATCAAATACACCGACACCAAGATACGGGCGGGCCACATAGCCATTTTTCATGATTTCATCGACAACCTCACGCACGGTATTGATCGGAATCGCAAAGCCCATCCCCTCGACACCATTTGCTGCGACCTTGGCCGAATTGATGCCGATGACCTTGCCATCCGCATTCACCAGGGCTCCACCCGAATTACCCGGGCTGATTGCCGCATCGGTCTGCAGCAGTTTCAGGCGGCGCTCGCCAATATTCAGCGTGCGGTTCAGCGCACTGATGACACCGCTCGTCACACTGCCCTGGAATTCCAGGCCCATCGGATTGCCAATCGCGATAGCCGGCTCACCGACCATGATATCATCCGAATCACCAAACTCCGCTGCCGGCAGATCCTTGCCGTCCACCTTCACAACAGCAATATCCGTGAGCTCATCGGCTCCCACCAGCGTCCCCTTCAGACTCTTTCCATCGGCAAAGGAAACAATCAGTTCCTTCGCCCCGCTCACCACATGGTTATTCGTCACGATATAGCCATCCTTGCGGAAAATCACCCCGGAGCCCACGCCCTTTTCTACCTGTACCTGGTTGTCAAACCAGTCCCGGGCCACCGCCTTATTCGTAATGCCGACAACTGCCGGACCTACCGCCTTTGCTGCCCGTACTACCGGCGTATTGCGGGCGTCAGAAACATTCTCCGTCGACGCTGCCGACGGAATCCCACTGCCGCTGCCTGTCGAAGAAGCCTGCGTCGCATTGCTGCTCGCACAGCCCGTAAAAAAAACTGTACCGGCTACTAAAATCCCCATGAGTGCCGATACACATGGTTTCCAACTTTTCATCCATTTTTTCATATTGATTCCTCCCCTAGCATGAATAAATAGATCAATTCAGACAAAAACTGACTCGCTGCTCCTGTGAGGTCAGCAGCAGCCGCCCGGCAGCATCCTGAATCCCCTGCTGCTGCAGGATATCCAACACGGTATCACGCGCCACCTCGGGACGGTTGTTTTCCTCACTCAAATGCGCGAGCAGGACCTGCTTAGGGCGCTGCTTCATGCGCGCCAAGGCCCAGGCGGCATCACTATTGGAAAGATGCCCCCGGTTCCCCAGGATACGCTGCTTGAGTGACCAGGGATAGCTGCCGCGCTGCAGGAGCTCCGGATCATGATTGGCCTCCAGGACCAGTACATCCGACTGCTCGATCGCCGCCTGTACGCTGCTGGTCACAAAGCCCAGATCAGTCGCCACCGTGCACTTGCTGCTGCCCAGCAGCATATAGCCGACCGGGTCCGCCGCATCATGCGGGATATTGAAGGGCTGGATACGGACCCGCCCGAGCTGCAGGCCATCCCCCACCTCGTGAAAGCAATCCGCCGGCAGCTCGTCCACACAGTACATGGACTGAAAGGTATCCTGCCGCGTATAAATCGGCAAATGATACTGCCGGCTCAAAGTCCGCAGACCGCCAATATGGTCCCGGTGCTCATGCGTGATAAAGATGCCATCCAGTGACGATACATCGACCGCCAGTTCCTCGAGGCTCTTGCGTATCCGGCGGGCACTTATGCCGGCATCCACCAGCACCCTTGTCCCGTCCATTTCAATAAAAATCGAATTTCCCTTACTGCCGCTTGCCAATACTGAAACCTGCATCTGCAAAAACCACTCCTGCTTTTCCTCGCAGACAGCCGATTCTGTATTCTATAATAAAAAGGCCGTCTGTAATTTATCTGTAAAATAGGTATTTGCCAAAAAAGGACAAAGTCCTGCTTGCCCTCTTCGCAAAAAAAAGAGGAACTGCCAGGCAGTTCCTCTGCAAATCTTCCAATGCTCAATGTACACCCTTCCGCTTTTTCTGGCAGGATGGGCAGATCCCATAGAAGTAAAGCTGCTTTCCGGTAAGCTGATACGCCGTCTTCTGTGTCAGGCGCTCCATGAACTCCGAATCATCCACATCAAAGATATCATCGACCCGGCCGCACTGTACACAATGCACATGGGGATGGCTTTCTGTGTTCGCATCATAGCGGAAACTCTCCTCGCCCACATTCAGCACCTGCACCAGCCCGATCTCACTCAGGATATCCAGTGTCTTATAGACGGTCGCCAGACTCATCGTTGGGTAATTCGGCTGCAGCTTGTTGTAAATCGTCTCCGCATTCGGATGCGCCTTCGTACGGCTCAGTACCTCATAGACGGCCAAACGCTGCGGCGTTACTTTGAACCCCTTTTCCCGCAGAAGCTCTGTAATTTTTTTTGCCTCCAGCATGATATATCCCCCTTACCTAAATATCAAGCAAATAAATATTATCCATTTCTAAGTACTATTAATAGAATATTAATCTGTCCATTTCTCTAGTCTTATTTTACTAGATAACTCATTGACTTGTCAATGTTTCCTATAAAAATATATGCTATAATATCATTTATACGCCAAAAAAGATGAAATACGAAAGAGGTGCCGCTATGTTAGCTGAAAATATTGCTGCCGCCATCGCTGCGGAGCTCCATATCAAAACGAAACAGACCGAGGCGACCATCCGCCTGCTCGACGAAAACAATACTGTTCCTTTTATCGCCCGCTACCGCAAGGAAGCGACGGGCGAACTCGATGAGGAACAGCTCCGCACCATCGAGGAACGCCTGGGCTACCTGCGTAGCCTGGTCAAGCGCCAGGAAGAAATTCTCGGCAAAATCGCCGAGCAGGGAAAGCTGACTCCGGAACTGCAGCAGTCCATTGAAAAAGCTGCCAAGCTCCAGGAGCTGGAGGATCTCTATCTGCCCTACAAGCAGAAAAAACGTACACGGGCTCAGATGGCCCGGGAAAAAGGACTGGAACCCCTGGCTGCTGCGCTGCTCGCCCAGGCAGCGGATCGCCGAAGTGCACTGGAAATCGCCGCTGCATATACCAATGAGGAGAAGGGTGTCTCCACCCCGGAAGAGGCGCTGCAAGGCGCTATCGACATCGCAGCGGAAACCATCATGGAGGACGCGACGCTG
This sequence comes from uncultured Selenomonadaceae bacterium, assembly GCA_964520975.1. Classification (GTDB taxonomy): domain Bacteria; phylum Bacillota; class Negativicutes; order Selenomonadales; family Selenomonadaceae; genus CAZFPA01. The sequence continues at coordinate 4,555 of CAZFPA010000052.1, forward strand.
CGCAAAAAGATGCGGCAGCATCTCTGGCAGACGGCTGAGTTCCACTCCGAGCTCGACGAAAAGGCCGAGGACAGCCAGACTTTTCTCATGTACGCAGACTACCATGAGCCCATCCGTACCCTGCCCTCGCATCGGGTCCTGGCAATGAACCGCGGCGAGAAGAAAGGCTGCCTGAAAATCCGCCTGCTCACCGACCATGAGGCCAATATCCGCCGCATCCATGACGGCATCTACCGGCAGCCATCCCCTTTTGCCGAAGCACTGCAGCTGGCAGTAGAGGACGGCTACAAGCGCCTGCTCCTGCCTTCACTCGAACGCGAGCTCCGCTCTGAGCTGACTGAAAATGCGGAGAAGCAGGCCATTCATATCTTTGGGGTGAACCTGCGCCAGCTTCTGCTGCAGGCACCGCTGGCCGGCCATACCGTCATGGGCCTTGACCCCGGATACCGCACCGGCTGCAAGATGGCTGTGGTCGATCCCACCGGAACAGTCCTTGCCCATGGCGTGCTCTATCTGACCATGAGCGATGATGCCCGCGCCTCGTCGGCCCAAAAGGTACTGCAGCTCATCAAAAAGCACCACGTGACCCTGATTTCCATCGGCAATGGTACGGCCTCCTACGAAACAGAAGAGTTCACGGCACAGCTCATCCGCGACCATGCGCTGGACGTCCATTACATCATCACCAGCGAAGCCGGCGCCTCCGTCTATTCAGCCTCAAAGCTCGCCAAGGAGGAACTGCCGGACTATGATGTCACCATCCGCGGGGCAGTCTCCATTGCCCGCCGCGTGCAGGACCCGCTGGCCGAGCTTGTAAAGATCGACCCCCAGGCCATCGGCGTAGGCCAGTACCAGCACGACGTAAACCAGAAGGAGCTCACCGGTACGCTGGACGCAACGGTGGAATCGGCCGTAAACCATGTGGGCGTCGATCTCAACACAGCGTCCATCGCGCTCCTGAAGCATATCTCCGGCATCAATGCCTCCATTGCCAAAAACATTGTGGCCTATCGTGATGAAAACGGCCGCTTCAAAAGCCGCCGTGATCTCTTAAAGGTACCCCGTCTCGGCAATGCAGCCTTCACACAATGTGCCGGCTTCCTGCGCATCAGCGGCGGCAGCTCCGCTCTCGATAATACCCCTGTGCATCCGGAATCCTATGCCCTTGCCGAAAAACTGCTCACCCGCCTGGGCTTTGCCATGGATGACCTCGCCGACAAGGACAGCCTGGCTCTGCTGGCTGCCAAGCGCCAGCTTATCCCGTTGGAACAGCTCGCCAAGGAACTGGATGCCGGTATTCCGACAATCCGCGATATTCTCGACGCACTGGTAAAGCCCGGCCGCGATCCGCGTGAGGATCTGCCGGCACCGCTCACCCGCAAGGCCATCGTCAAGCTTTCCGATATCCAGGTAGGTGCGCTCATGCGCGGTACCGTCCGCAACATCACGGACTTTGGCGTCTTTGTCGATATCGGCATCAAGACCGCGGGACTCATCCATATCTCCGAACTCAGCAAAAAGCGTGTAAAACATCCGCTGGATGTTGTTTCCGTGGGTGATATCCTCACCGTCATGGTCATCAGCGTCGATGAAAAGCGCGGCCGCATCGGCCTGAGCCTCAAACAGGTGCCAAAGGAGGCCTCCCTATGAGCCTGCTGCAGGAAACACTGGCCGCGATCCAGCCGCGCAGCCAGCAGCACGCCGCCGCATTCCGCGAGCGGCTGGACGCTGCCATGACGCAGCCAGCCGGCCTTGGCATATTGCAGGACATGCTGGCGGCCTACGCCGGCATTACCGGCAGTGATGCGCCGGCCATTCCGGCACGGCAGACCATCATCTGCTGCGCCGATCACGGGGTAGCTGCCATGAAGGTCAGCGCCTATCCCCCGGAAACCACGGTACAGATGACCGCCAACTATCTGATTTCCCGTGGTGCCGTTGCCAATGCCCTGAGCAACTTTTGCGGTTCCAGCCTGGAGGTTGCTGACCTCGGCATCGCCGCGCCCACGGACGACCTGCCCGGACTGCTGCAGAAAAAAATTGCGCCCGGCACCAAAAACTGTGCTGTCGGCCCTGCCATGACACGCGAACAGGCCATCCAGGCCTTGGAAACCGGCATTCTGCTGGCCGCTGAACACGCACAAAAAGGGCCGGTATGCTTCCTGCCCGGAGAAATGGGCATAGCCAACACAACCTCCAGTGCAGCCATTGCCGCGGTTTTCTGCGGCCTGACACCGGAACAGGCCACCGGCCGCGGCACCAATATATCCGATGCGCGCCTGAAGGTAAAGATTGACGTCGTACGGCAGGCCCTCGAAGTCAACCGGCCGCAGGCCGGCGACGGACTGGATGTCCTGCAGAAGGTCGGCGGCTTTGAGCTGGGCTGCATTGCCGGCATCATCCTCGGCGCGGCTGCCCACCATTCCTTTGTCGTACTGGACGGCTTCAATACCGGTGCCGCGGCTTTGATTGCCCAGGCGCTCTGCCCGGCCTCCCGCGATTACCTCATGGCCTCCCATCTTGCAGCCGAACCCGCGCATGGCGCCATGCTCCAAAAGCTTGGTCTGCAGCCCTGCATGGATATGAACTTCCGACTGGGCGAGGCCACCGGGTCCTCACTCGCGGCTGACCTGCTCACAGCCGCACTGCAGATGCAGCAGACACTGGCATTGCCCGCCGCAGAGCAGCCGACAGAAGAAGCTCTGTTCTTCCATGAAAGCATGTCTGCAGCAGCTGAGCCAGCCGGCAGCCAGACCTTTGACTTTTACCTGCAGACCATGCCATCACTGAGCCAGCATGCAATGGATGCCTGCCAGCAGCGCATCGATAACCTCATCAAGCCCATTTACAGCCTGGGCAGCCTGGAGCAGATTGCCGTTGAACTTGCGGGCATCCTGCACGAGGACCGTCCGCCGCTCGATCTCAGCCGCGCACTGCTCTGCTTTGCCGGCAAGCAGCTGAGCACTGTACAGTGCTGTCTGACGGAGTCCTTCTCGCGGCACGCAGGAGCTACGACCACCATCGCCCATCTTCTGCCCGGCCGCCCGCCGGCAGAAGCCTTTGACTTTGGCCTACGCCTCGGCGAAGAACTGAGCTTTTCCCATCCGATCATCGGTCTCGCGATTGCTGAGACCGCACCGGAGGACAACTGCGGCACCAAGCTGCACCGTCTGCGCGAAGCCCTGTGCCAACCGGACGGCAGTCTGCGCTATCCGGCGGATTCCTTTCTGCAGCATCTTCCCGCTGACCTTCAGGGAGATGCCGCCGCCCTGCTCGGCGCTATGCTGGGTGCCGCTCACAACAGCTCCCTCATCGTCCTGGACAATGAAAGCACGGAAATCATTGCCCGCTACGCTGAACAGCTCTGCCCGGACATTGTCCCCTACCTGCTCCATACCCAGCCGGCGCTGCTGCGCCTGCACATGACAACCGGCGGTGGCTGCATCGCGTGCCTGGGCATGCGCCTGGTCGATGCCGCAATGCACGTCCTCAACGACATGAAGACCTTCGCCGAAGCCAGCGTAGCCGTCGCCGATGACGGTCCCGGAGCCAGGCGGCAGATAAAATAAGCACCTGCTGCCTCTTCCATGCTGCGAAGCTTTTTTCACCATCACCATATAAAATGCCAGCGGGAATTTTCCCGCTGGCATTTTTGATACATTGCTATTTTCTTTTTTTACGGCCGGGACAGTCCACCGAGCCGCAGCCACAGCAGCGGCCCTCACGCCAGGCCCGCAGTCGCTTCCAGACAGCGGCCGCCAGTGCCAGTCCGATGATGCCCCCAACGATATAGTTTCCCATAGCTCTCCTCCTCAGGCCAGCAATATAGAGCCAAGCTGATAGACACCAAAAGTCACCAGCCAGGCCATGCCGAACTGGAACAGAATGGTAAGCCCTGTCCAGCGCCAGCTTTCCGTTTCCTTCTTAATCGTAGCCAGCGTTGCCATACACGGAACATAGAGCAGACAAAAGGTCATCATCGCATAGGCATTCAGCGGGCCAAAGCCCACAGCCCCAAGCTGTGAGGCCATGGAAGCCATCCCCGCATCCGAGTTGATGTTTGCAATGCCAAAAAGCACCGCACAGCTCGATACAACAACCTCCTTTGCCGAAATTCCGGCCAGGATGGCGGTAACGATCTGCCAATAGCCAAGGCCCAGCGGCGCAAAAATCGGCGTGAGCCAACGGCCGATCTCCGAGCCGACACTGGCGGTCATATCCGTAGTATAGCCCTGCATACTGAAATTCAACAGGAACCACATGATGACCGAGGCCACAAAAATAGTCGTACCGGCCTTGGAGATATAATCACTGATCTTTTCGCGCACATAGACATAAATCGTATGGATACTCGGCCGCTTGTAATCCGGCAGTTCGATGAGCAGCATATCCTCTTCCTGCTTTTTCTCAAAGACATGCAGCACATAGGCCACAAGCACGGCCACCACCAGCCCGATCACGTACATGGAATACGCTGTGAGCATTGCATAGTGCGGGAAAAATATCTCCGAGAAAAGCACGTAAATCGGCAGGCGTGCACTGCAGGACATAAACGGCGTAATCAGCATGGTCTTGTAGCGGTCATGCTGATTCTCCAGTACCCGGGAGGCCATGATGGCCGGTACGGAGCAGCCAAAGCCAAGAATCATCGGTATGAAGGCCCGCCCGGACAGTCCGATCTTCGACATGAGTCCATCCATGACATAGGCTACCCGCGATATATACCCACTGTCCTCCAGGAAGGCCAGCGCCAAAAACAAGATGAAGATATTCGGCAAAAACATCAGGATACCGCCGACACCTGCCAATATGCCATTGACCACCAGGGATATCATGAAATCGCCCGCCCCCACAGCCTGCAGTGCGGATGTCGCCACAGCACCGGCCACATCGAGAGCGGACTCAAAGTAGGATTTGATCCAGTCCCCCAGTGTAAAGGTCAGGAAAAACACCATGGCCATAATGAGCAGAAAAGCCGGCAGCCCCAGCCAGTTATGCGTGAGCACCCGGTCGATCTTGTTTGTCTGCGCTTCGCGGACCTCCCGATGGACCATGATTTCCGCCATGATTTCTTCAATGAAATCGTATTTCTGATTGATGATATCCTGCTCATAGCTGCGGTCGAGGACGTCGGGCAGATCCACCGGATACTTCTCCATGATTTCGCTATCCTGCTGCAGCAGTGCCAACGATACCCAGCGGCAATTCCGAATCTCCGGATACTGTACATGAAGTACCTCCGTGATGCGATCGATCTTGTCCTCAATCGCGTCACTGTATACCATCGCATATTTTGCATGCTGAAATTTGTGGTGCTTTGTTTTGTGATTGTGCACCAGATGCGTATGACCATTGTGCTTCAAATCATGATGATGCGCCGCCGCATGAATGAGGATATCGAGACCGCGCCCGCGGCGCGCCGAAATGGGAATGATCGGTATGCCGAGCATTTCCGGAAAACGGTGCATATCGATTTCCATACCGCGATGCATCACGATATCCATCATATTGAGTGCCAGTACCACCGGTTTCCCCAGTTCCAAAAGCTGCAGGGTCAGATAAAGATTCCGCTCCAGCGAGGATGCGTCAGCCACATCAATGATGACATCGACGTCATCACTCAGTATGTATTGCCGGGAAACCTTTTCTTCCATCGTGTAGGAGGTAAGGCTATAGGTTCCCGGCAGATCGACCAGGCGATAGCTGTGGTCATGATATTTCATGGCCCCTTCTTTTTTCTCTACCGTGACGCCGGGCCAGTTTGCCACCTTCAGATTGGCGCCGGTATAGGCATTGAACAGGGTTGTCTTGCCGCAATTCGGATTGCCTACGAAGCCAATCGTTATCTCCTCATGCTCTGTCATGCCTGCGCCTCCTCACGTACGAGAATCTTATCGGCAATACCACGCCCGATTGCAAAGCGGGTCCCGCGAATAAATATGATCAAGGCCCCATGCGATTTTTTATTCAATATAATGATACGGGTTCCCGGCAGCAGACCAAGCGCCTCGAGGCGACGCTCTGTTCCCAGGGCCAGACATACCTTTTCTACAATATAGGCAGCGCCGGCATTTCCATCCTTCAGCTTCATAAAATCTCCTTTGTAACTGATTATCTTTTTCATATCATTATAACGCCATTGTTCATGGTTTTTCAAGGAAAAACCTGCCACTTCCCTTTTAACGACCTGGCGCCATCCGGTACAGCATTCACAAAATCTCCAGGTGAATTTTATCCACAGCATCAACACAATATCCACAGGCCTATCTGTGGATATTGTGCATAACTTGCGAAAAACTTCCTGGTTATGCACAGTTTCCTGTCGAAAAGCTGTCCCTTCCTGTGGATAACCGCAAAAAAAGCAGCCCCGAAGGACTGCCTTTTTTCTGTATTCAAGTGCGGAATTTTGCCACCTGCGTCTGCAGGTCCTCAGCCAATCCAGCAAGATTATGGCTGGATGCGGCAATTTCCTGCATCGCTGCTGACTGCTCCTGCGCAGCTGCCGAAACGGTCTGTGTCTCCGCGGCACTGTCGTGGCTGACTTTTTCGATATGCACGACGCCACCAGCAATCGATTTGTTTTCCTCAGCCATCCCCTTTAGGGCTCCTGCAATCGCAGCGATCTTCTGACTCAGATCACCAACCTGTCCATACATAGCCGCAAAGGCCTGATCCGCTTCCTGCACCGCCGTAAGCCCCGCCGCCACGGACACAGAACCATGCTCACTCGACGCTACAGCCCGGGCCATGGCCTGCTTGTTTTTCTCAATCAGGGAAGTAATAAGCGCTGCTGAATTCTGCGACTGCTCAGCCAGCTGCCGTACCTCATCCGCCACAACCGAGAAACCCCGGCCGGCCTCGCCCGCACGCGCCGCCTCAATGGCCGCATTCAAGGCGAGGAGATTCGTCTGCTCCGCAATCCCACTGATGATTTCGACGATCTTGCCAATTTCATCGGACCCCGTCTGCAGATCCTCTACCGAAGCGGCAATATCCTTAGAACCGCTATCGATTTCCTGCATGCGCTGTACAACCTTTTCCACCGAAGAACGTCCCCCCATGGCCTGCCCTTCCATCTCCTGCGCAGCCTTGGCTGCAGACTCGGTATCCTGATAGATGCCATCGGCGAGGGAAGACCCCTTTTCCGCTGAAGCACGCATCTGCTGCAAGGACTCTGCCTGCTCTGCAATACCAACGGAAATATTCGTAACCGAATCCGCGATAGAAGAGGATGCCTCCGCCGTCTGCTGGGAAGCCTCGGTAAACTGTGTGCTGGAAGTGTGCAATGAAGCTGCACTCTCCTTTATTTTTCCAACCAGACTGGATAACATCTTTTTCATATGAACAAAATTCATTGCCAACTGCCCGATTTCATCCTGAGAATCCAGCGTACCATCTACCTGCCGCAAATCACCCTCCGTGACCTCATTGCAGCGAAGCAGGAGCCAGTTGATATCCGCGGCAATCCGACGGCTGAATGCCATAATGAGCAGAACCGCCACGAACAGGAAGAAGATGGCTACGCCGGCCTGTATCTTGCCGAGCGTGTGCGCATCCGCCAGGATTTCAGCCTCCGGCACCGTCACAATAATCGCCCATTGACGCCCCGGCAATTGTACCGGCAGCACAATTGCAAGATGACGGCTGCCATCCGGGGACTTGTAGAACGTCTCTTTCTGCTCACTGTTCTTCAAGGACTGATCAACGACCTGCTGCAACACCGTATCAAGACCGCTGCCACCAACAAGTTCCTGGCCCTCTCCCGTCAGGAGATTCAGCTTATCGATATATTCTGCATGCTTTGGGTGCGCCAGCACCTGTCCACGGTCATCCACAATATAAGCATAGCCGGTTTCACCGAATTTCATTTGCTGCAGATCCTCAGAGAAACGACCTAAATCAATAGTTCCGGTAACCATACCGATCATACGTCCCTGCTCCTTGACAGGAGAGGTCAGAACTACGGTCAGTGTATTCGTTACTGCCGAAAGCACTGGCGAAGGCATATAGGGCTGCTCCGTCTCCAATACTTTTTTATAGTATTCGCGATTGGAACGATCGGCCGGCTTCCCATCGCTCCCTACCCCCTTGCCATCCAGGCCAAACACACTGATACTTGGAAATCCATCCCGCTGGCAGGCTTCTTTGATAAACGCGGCTCGCTGGCTGTTATCATTGCTATGAATAACAGGATTTTCCGCCATTTCGTTCAAAATGCTAAACCGCTCATCAACCGTAAGTTTCATATTCCTCGAAAAAGACTGCGCCTGCAGCTCTACATTCTGTTTTGCATTGGTCAATAATATGTTCTGCAAAAAATAATAGCTGATAAGTGCCATAGCGAGAAAACTCACCACAAAGATAGGAATGAGCACGGCTAAGAACTTATTCTTGATACTGGTAAATTTCATTTTCTCTCCCCCAAAAACCATTTTTCTTATGATTTTCACAAAATACCTAATTTTATAATATATCTATTTTATAAGAAATGCAATAATGGCATCAAGGAAATGGTCGTTTCTTCCTACTATAAAGGGAACATCCACTCAAAGAAAACCCGTCAATAGTCAAAAAGCACCGGCTCTTCTATACAGCAAAAAAGCACCTGTAAAACAGGTGCTCAATTGAACCGGCAGCTTTCTATCCTCCCAGGGCGTCGCCACCCAA
>CAZFPA010000053.1:0-12581 GCA_964520975.1 uncultured Selenomonadaceae bacterium
TATGAGGAAGGAGAAAAATGGAATTTCTTGGATGAGGACAACAAAGCGAATTATGTATATCTGCCGTTGGTACCGTCGTATTCCGGGAAAACAGATTTAAAGCATTATCACAAGATGAATGAGGAAATGATGAAATTGTTTGCGGATGATCAGCTTGATAAGGCAGTAACTCTCAATATGCAGCATATCAAAGAGCTGCTGGAAAGAGTGCCCCATTTTGCTTGACGACTACAGGAGGGTATAAAGATGATGCAGGAAATAAAAACCAGAAGAAGTATTCGAAAGTATAAAGATAGGCAGGTTTCAGACACTGATTTAATGAAGATATTGGAGGCTGGACGTTTAGCGCCATCTGGGAGCAATACACAGCCCTGGCAGTTTATTATCATTAAGAAGGAAGAAATGAAAAAAGCAATTTCAGAAATAGATCATAAGCAGGAATGGATGTTGAAAGCCCCCATTTTTATTGCCTGTGTAGCGGATATTCGTTGTCGGATTGAATTCCCGGAAAAAATATGTTGTGATGAAAAGTGTGACAGCTTTGAGTTAAAACAGATTATTCGTGATAGTGCAATTGCTATTGGATATATGCTGCTGGAAGCAGAACATATAGGGTTAGGAACGTGCTGGACAGGCTGGTATGCACAAGAAGATATGAAAAGAGTGTTAGGATTGCCAGATTATATGTACGTAAATGGAATTATTACACTGGGATATGCAGATGAGTGCCCGAATAGCAGACCCAGAAAGTCATTAGAGGAAATTGTAAGCTACGAAGTGTGAAGGTGTTGAGATGGTTAGGGAGGATAGCGTAAAATTTCGAATTTGTGCCATGTTTTCTGCTATTTAATGGAAGAAGTATAAAGATTTTTAAGAAATAATAAGAAACTAACGCAAAGTACAGTTTTTTAAAGAACCCGGTAAAATCAATGGTTTGAGAAGATTTAAGGAGATATAAAAACATGATAAAAGTGCTTTTTATCTGTCACGGCAATATCTGCCGGTCGACGATGGCGGAATTCGTGATGAAGGAGCTCGTGCGCCGGGAGGGATTGACGCACGAATTTTTGATACAGTCGGCGGCGACGAGCCGGGAGGAGATTGGTGCGGATACGCATCCGGGGACGAAGCGGGAGCTGCGCGCGCATGGGATTCCCTATGCGCCGCGGCAGGCTGTGCAGTTGACTGCACAGGATTATACGGATTTTGATTATATCATAGGTATGGATGACGCGAATCTTCGCAATATCCAGCGCATTACCGGCGGCGATCCCGAGCAGAAGGTCTATCGCCTGCTGCACTTTGCGGGGGAGGCGCGCAGCGTAGCCGATCCCTGGTATACCGGAGACTTTTCTGCGACCTGGCAGGATGTGCTGGCGGGGTGCACGGGCCTGCTGCGGCAGCTCACAGCCCGCTGATCCTGGTGGGGACCTTCCCGAAGATGGATTCTTGTTTTTACATTTTTTCAGAGAAAATTTTCAGAATTGCATTTTTTTTAATATCTGCTATACTAATTGATAGAATCAACCACTTTGGGAGGGACATTTTATGGACTATTTAGATATAGCACATTGTTTTGGTGTAATACGGCGGCGTTCGCAGGCCTTTGTTGTCGAGGCCTGTGAAAAGCTGCATCTGACCTATTCGGAATATGCTTTGCTTTTGAAGCTCTACGACGCGGAGGGCTGCAGCCAGGATGATATGGCAGGGATGCTTTATCTTGATAAGGCTGTGGTGACACGTGTGATCAAGACATTAGAAGGAAAAGGTTTTATCTATCGGGAACAGGACGATAAGGATCGCCGTATGAAGCGGCTGTATGTTACGGAATTTGGCAAGACGCAGGAGGAGTTCATCAAAAATATCATCAAGCGCCTGGTAGACTATATGGCCTCGCAGATGCCGGTAGATGAAGTGCAGTCGTTGATGACAGGCTTTCAGGATCTTGCGGATAAAATGAGTCGGGCGGATTTGCATAGGATCTGAGTAGATGGGGGATAGGCATAATGGATAAAAAGAAGTTTGGAATTATTTGCCTCATTGCAGTTTTGGTCGCTTCACTGGCCGGCTGCGGAAAAACAGCTGAGAAGGAACTGCCGGTACCATTGGTCAAGTATGAGCGGGCTTCGCTCGGCAGCAACGGTTCAGAGGCCAGCTATGCCGGCAGTGTGCGGGGCCGCTACGAGACCAATATGTCCTTTCAGGTGGGGGGACAGATCCTGAACCGGAATGTGCAGGTCGGACAGCAGGTACGGGCGGGGGATATCCTCATGGTCATTGATGCCAAGGATGTTGTGCAGAAGGCAAATCAGGGCGATGCCCAGGTGGAGGCAGCCCGGGCACAGCTTGCGCTCGCGCAGTCCAACTTGAAGCGTTACAGCCAGCTTTATGATGAGCAGGCCGTTTCCGCCGCGGTGCTGGATCAGTATCAGACGGCCTATGATGCGGCGTTTGCCTCCTATCAGCAGGCACTGGCCGGTGCGGCGCAGGGGCATAATGCGCTTTCCTATACGAACCTTGTTGCCGGAGCGGATGGTGTTGTCTCGGCCGTGAATGCTGAGGCCGGACAGGTTGTAGCCGCCGGGCAGACTGTGCTGACACTGGTGCAGTCGGATGAGCTGGAGGTGGAGATCCAGATGCCGGAGAATCATCTGGCGGATGTGCCGCTGGGCAAGGAGGTCCGGGTATCCTTCTGGGCCTTGGGTAAAACCGAGGCTGCCGGTATCATACGGGAGGTTTCTCCCATGGCGGATTCGGTGACCCGGACCTATCGGGTCCGCATTTCCATTCCGCAGCCGCCGGAGGGGATGCAGCTGGGCATGACTGCCAATGTGACCTGCAGCCATGCGGACGGACAGATTTCACCGGATACCGTGGTGCTGCCGTTGTCGGCCATCTATCAGACGGAGGATACTCCTCAGGTCTGGATTGTGGATGAGGATAGCCATACCCTGAGCCTGCAGGCTGTATCCGTGGAAGCCTTTGGCGACAATCAGGTGAAGGTAAAAGGGCTGAAGGATGGGGACCTCGTGGTGACGGCCGGCGTACATAAGCTGCGTGAAGGGCTGAAGGTCCGTCTCTCGGCAGGTGATGCGTCATGAGGAACCTTACGGAGCTTTCCCTGAAGAATAAGGATCTTGTCTGGTATTTTATTATAGTAGTCTTTATCGCGGGAATCTTTTCCTACATCCGTTTGGGACGCATGGAAGACCCGCAGTTTACCATCCGCGAGATGGTGGTTTCTGTGGCCTGGCCGGGAGCAACAGCGGATCAGGTAGAGCAGCAGGTCACGGACAAGCTGGAGAAACGGTTCCAGGATGTGCCGGGGCTCAACTATCTCCTGAGTGAAACGCGGCCGGGGCAGTCGGTCATTTATGTCGAGCTCCGGGATGATGTGGATGCATCCAAGATCCGCGATACCTGGAAGGATGTCCGCAATTTCAGCGAGGATATCAAAAAGGATCTGCCGGAGGGGGTTTATGGCCCTTATTACGATGACCGTTTTGACGATGTCTACGGCTCCGTCTATGCGGTGACCGGGGATGGCTATTCCTATGAGGAGCTGCGCCAGACCGCGGAAAAGACCCGCCGGCTGCTGCTGGGGGTACCCCGGGTGCAGAAGGTCGTGCTGCTGGGCGAGCAGGAGGAAAAGGTCTACGTTGAGGTGGAAAATTCCAAGCTGGCTGAGCTGGGGATCAGTCCCCAGGCAATCATGAGCTCCCTGAAGGCGCAGAATCTCATTACGCCGGCGGGCAAGGTGGAGACAGCTACGGATAACGTCTATATGCGCATCACGGGAATGTTCCAGGATGTGGACGCCATTCGGGAAATGCCCATATCCGCCAATGGACGGATTCTGCGGCTGGGGGATATCGCTACGGTGGAACGCCGCTATATCGACCCGCCTAAGCCAAAGATGTATTTCAACGGGGAGCCGGCCATCGGGGTAGCGGTTTCTATGGAGCCGGGCGGCAATATCCTGACACTGGGAGAGAATCTGAAGACCATTATGGGAAAAGTCACGGATGAACTGCCGGCAGGCTTGGAAATCCATCAGGTTTCCGACCAGCCGAGCGTGGTCCAGCAGTCTATCGGAGAGTTCGTCAGCACGTTGCGGGAAGCCATCATCATTGTACTCATCGTGAGCTTCCTGAGCCTGGGTGTTCGTACGGGCATGGTGGTAGCCGGCTGTATTCCGCTGGTATTGGCAGGGGTATTTGCCGTCATGTACATGCTGGGGATCGATCTGCAAAAGGTGTCCCTGGGCTCCTTGATCATTGCGCTGGGGCTATTGGTGGATGATGCGATCATAGCGGTGGAAATGATGAGCGTGAAGCTGGAGATGGGCATGAATCGTTTCGATGCGGCCTGTTACGCTTTCCGGGCTACAGCGAAGCCCATGCTCACCGGTACACTGATTACCTGTGCGGGCTTTATCCCGGTGGCCTTTTCCAAGGGCATGGCCGCTGAGTTCTGCAGCGCGTTGTTCCCGGTCATCAGTGCGGCACTGCTCATTTCCTGGATTGTGTCGGTGATGGTGGCCCCGCTGTTTGGCTACAAGCTGATCCGGGTGAAGGTGAAAACGGATGCGGATGGCAAGGCGGATCCCTATGGAAGTCGTTTTTATACCTATTTCCGCCGGCTGCTGGCGTGGTTCCTCACGCATCGAAAGCTGGTCCTTTTGGGGACTGTAGCGATCTTTGGCGTATCGGTGTTCATGCTGCGCTATGTGAAACAGGAGTTTTTCCCGCCTTCCCTGCGGCCGGAGATCATCGTGGAGATGAATCTGCCGGAGGGCTCGTCCCAGAAGGCTGCCGGGGCAGAGGCGGCACGTTTTGCCAAGATGCTGGAGCAGGATAAGGATCTTTACGAAAACTATTCCTATTATGTGGGCGAGGGCGCTCCGCGTTTCGTATTGACGATTGATCCTGTGCTGGAGGCGGATAATTATGCCCAGTTCGTGGTGGTGGCCAAGGATGCGGAATCACGCAAGGAACTGAGTGAGCGGCTGGAACAAAAACTGGCGGACGAGTTCCCCGGGGTCCGGAGCAATATCAAGTTCATCCAGACCGGACCGCCGGCGGCTTATCCGGTGATGCTGCGGGTGTCCGGCTATGACAAGGACAAGGTACGGGAACTGGCGGAACAGGTTGCCGATCGGGTGGCTGAGGACCCGAATAATAAGGACATCAATTTCGACTGGAGCGAAAAGAGCAAGGTCATGCATCTGGAACTCGATCAGGATAAGCTGCGGGCCATGGGCATTTCCGGTCAGGAGGTGGCCCAGACCCTGTACGCGGAACTTTCGGGGGCATCGGCCGCACAGTATTATGCGGGAGACCGGACCATTGATATCCAGCTGCGGCTGAAGGATGATGACCGGCAGGATCTTTCGAAAATAAAGGACATCCCCATTTATCTGGGGGCGTCGGGCTATGTGCCGCTGGAGCAGATTGCAAAGATCAGCTACCAGGCGGAAAATGGCCTGATCTGGCGCCGGAATCTGAAACCGACGATCACCGTGCGGGCGAATGTCCGCGAGGGGACAGCCAACGATGCCACGGAAAAGGCCTATGAGGCTACCAAGGATCTGCGGGAGCATCTGCCGCTGGGCTACAGTATCGATGTGGACGGTGCGCTCTCCGACAGCGAGGATTCCATGGAATATCTCATGGTGCCGATTCCGGCTATGATCATCATCATCATGACATTGCTGATGTTCCAGCTGCGCAGTATAAAGCAGGTGATGCTTGCGCTGTTCACCGCGCCGCTGGGAATCATCGGTGTGACCTTCGGCTTGCTGTTCACAGGAACAGCTATGGGATTTGTGGCCGAGCTGGGTGTCCTGGCTCTTTCGGGCATGATCATCCGAAATTCGGTCATTCTCATCGATCAGATACAAAAGCACCTGGCTGATGGGGAAAGTCCCTGGGATGCGGTAGTGGATTCCGCAGTGCTGCGTTTCCGTCCCATCATGCTCACTGCGGCCGCGGCCATCCTTGGTATGCTGCCGCTGATGACCAGTACCTTCTGGGGACCGATGGCTGTGGCGATTGCGAGCGGGCTTTTTGTAGCCACTGTGCTTACGCTGCTCGTATTGCCCACGATGTATGCGGCCTGCTACAAGGTACAGCGTGAGGAAGATTAACAGAATAACAACTGCCGGTATCGGAGTTTTTCCGATACCGGCGTTTTTTTTTATATATTTTCCGGAAACTGGAAAAAGAATTGTTATGCAAAAAACGAAAATGTATACGTGTGAAAGACAAAATTGCATAATGTTTTTCGTGGAAAGCACAAAAACATAAGAAAAATTTCGGTGTACACGAGAAAAACTTAAAATATTAATTATTTGAAAGATGAATACGTTTTCCTTATATGAATATGAATGTATACATAAGAAATCACTTTATTTATTTTAGATATGTGCTATAATGTAAACGTGTTATGTGCGCAAGAGGAGCACATATGGACTGAAAAAACTTAACAAGGAGAGAAAGACATGAAAAAAGACGAATCTGAATTCATGAGCCACGAGCTGCGCCTGCCAGAGCTTACCGTACGCGGCATGCTGCTGGGCGCGGTGCTGACGGTTATCTTCACAGCATCGAACGTATACCTCGGACTCAAAGTCGGGCTGACCTTTTCCTCGGCCATTCCGGCAGCAGTTATTTCTATGGCAATTTTAAAAATGTGCAAGGACTCAAACATTCTGGAAAACAATATGGTACAGACGCAGGCTTCGGCAGCCGGCACGCTGTCCGCAGTTATATTTATCATTCCGGGACTTCTTATGATCGGTTACTGGCAGGGGTTCGAATTCTGGCAGACACTTCTGGTATCTGCCTGCGGCGGCTGCCTCGGCGTACTCTTTACAATTCCTCTTCGCCGGGCAATGGTAGTCCACAGTGATCTGCCGTATCCGGAGGGTGTGGCTGCGGCTGAAATCCTCAAGGTTGGCAGCGGCGACGCTGCATCGGATGGAAAATCCAGTGCGGGTGGTTTGAAGGAAATTCTTTCCGGCAGCTTTGTTGCAGGGATCATCGCATTGTTCACGAACGGCTTCCAGGTACTTTCCGGTGAGCTCAGCTACTGGTTCACAGTGGGTAAGAGCGTAAGCCAGATTCCGCTGGGCTTCTCGACAGCGCTCATGGGTGCCGGCTACCTCGTCGGCATCGCGAGTGGACTGGCGATGCTCGTTGGTGTAGCGATTGCCTGGTTTGGCTTTGTGCCTTACTTCACGGCAACGGGTACCATTCCGGATGGCAAGACGGTTGCCAGCTTTGCGCAGGGCATGTGGTCACAGAAAGTCCGCCTGATCGGCGCCGGCGCCATGGGCGTTGCGGCAATCTGGACGCTTATCACGCTTGCGAAGCCGGTCATTGATGGTGTGCGCGAATCCATTCAGAGCGTTCGCATGCCGCAGGAGGAAAAGGCTCGTCATCGCATGGATATCGATATGTCCATCAAATCTGTCGGTCTGGTCTTCGCTGTTATGACCATCGGTCTGCTGGGAACCTTCTATTCCTTTATGAGTGCAGCCAGCCTGCCGGTTGGACAGACCATGACCTTTGTTGTTGTGGGTGTTCTGGTAGCAATCCTCATGGGCTTTTTCGTGGCTGCGGCCTGCGCTTATATGGCCGGTCTCGTAGGCACTTCCTCCAGCCCGATTTCCGGTATCGGTATTCTGGGCATCATCGTTTCTTCCCTGGTTATGCTGGCTCTTTGCAACCAGTTTGGTATTTTTGATATGCCGAATGGCAGCAAGTTCGCTACGGCTATCGCTATTTTCACAACAAGCATTATTTTGAGCATCGCCTGCATTTCGAATGATAACATGCAGGATCTCAAAACCGGCTGGCTCGTAGGTGCTACGCCGTGGCGCCAGCAGGTTGCACTGCTCATCGGCTGCATCATCGGTGCTATCGTCATCGCTCCGGTGCTGAATCTTCTCTATGAAGCCTATGGCTTCCCTGGTGCTATGCCGCGTCCGGGTATGGATGAGGCAGCGGCGCTGTCCGCTCCGCAGGCTGTGCTCATGACGACCATTGCAACCGGTATTTTCACCGCGAAGCTCGCCTGGGAGTATATCTACATCGGTATCGGCCTTGGCGTGGTGCTCGTTGTGGTCGATCAGCTGCTGAAGCGCAACACGAAATCCCTCTGCTTGCCGCCGCTGGCTGTAGGCATGGGCATCTATCTGCCGCCTTCCGTGCAGACACCATTGATTGTTGGTGCGATTATCGGCTATATTCTCGATAAGAAGATCCGGGCCCGCGCGGCACAGCGCTCGCCGGAGGATATCGAGGGGGATGTCGAGAACTGCAAACGCCGTGGTACACTCTTTGCTTCCGGCCTGATCGTTGGCGAAAGTATTATGGGTGTGCTCATTGCAGGCCTCATCGTATACTCCGTAACGGGCGGCGGTTCTGAGACTCCGCTGGCACTCGTTGGCAAGGATTTCGGCCCGACGGCAGAGAACCTTGGACTGCTGGTATTCCTCTGCGTAGTGCTGGGCTTCTCCCGCTACGTCTGGAACACGAAAAAAGCATAAAAATCCTTTGCAGGGGCTGTCCATATTTTATGGATGGCCCCTGTTTTTATTTTACCGGCGCCGCAGGAGGAGAATCCTGCCGGTGCGAAGAATTTTGAAGGTGGAAAAGAAGAAAAGGCGAAGGAGGTGTTCGGATGGGGAGACGAAGCGTATATCGGGGCCGGTTGCTTCTGCTGGCCTTGCTGCTGCTTGGCGTTGTCTGGCTGGGACATTCGCTGGGCCGGGAGGGAATACGGGCCCGTTTTTCGCCGGCGCCTGAGCCGCTGACAATCGAACAGCAGACGGAGAAACTCATTGCGGATATGACACCGGAGGAAAAGATCGGGCAGCTGCTGATGATTGGCATTCAAGGAACAGAAGTGAATGATGACAGCCGCTACATGCTCAATGCGTACCATGCAGGCGGCATCATCTTATTTGACCGCAACGTGGTCTCGCTGGAGCAGGTGACGGAATTGAACCGTGGTCTGCAGGCCTGCAGCCCGAAGGTGCCGCTGTTTATTGCCATTGATGAGGAGGGCGGCAATGTATCGCGCATGAAAAACGCCATGCCAAGTGCGCCTTCGGAGGAGGAAATCGGGCGCAGCGGTGATCCGGCACTGGCCGGGCAGTGGGCCGGCCGGGTCGGGACGCGTTTGCGGGAGTGCGGCTTCAATGTGGACTTTGCACCTGTGGCAGATATCGCCATGCCGTATGGGCGTTCCTACAGCCGGGAGGCCGGCGTGGCGGCGGAATTCGTCCAGGCGGCCGCGGATGGCTATCGGCAGGCAGGTATCTTTTACAGCCTCAAGCATTTCCCGGGGATTGGTCGTGGGGCCGTGGATTCCCATATCGATGCTGTCACGGTCACGGCTTCCCGGGAAGAGATGGAGCAGACGGATTTTGTTCCCTTCCGGCAAAGGATAGCTGCTGATGATCCGGATGGCTGGTTCGTGATGGTCTCGCATCTGACCTATCCGGCTCTGGACAAGGATGCCCCGGCCAGTCTGTCAGCGAAGATCGTCACGGGGCTCCTGCGGGAGGAAATGGGCTGGCAGGGTCTCATCATCACAGATGATATGGAAATGGGCGCTATTTCCCACCACTACAGCTTCGGCGAAGCCGCGGTGCGGGCTGTGCAGGCGGGGGTCGATGTCGTGCTGGTCTGCCATGAGTATGAGCACGAGCAGGCTGCCTATGACGCGTTGCTGCAGGCACTGCGCGACGGAACGCTGCGTGAGCAGCGGGTGGATGAATCGCTGCGCCGCATTCTGCGGGCCAAGCTGCAGCTGGCTGCCCGGGAATAGAAAAAGCCGGGGACGATTTCCCGGAGAAAATCGTCCTCGGCTTTTTGTTATTTTCGGAAGGTAAAGCAGGTGCCTTCATGCAGCTTGCTTGCACAGGTCAGCGTGATGCCATGGCGTTGGGCGATTTCGCCCGCAATGGCCAGGCCAAGTCCGGTGCCGTTTTTATTTTGCTCGTTGTGGGCCCGGCGGAAGCGTTCAAAGATATGCGGCAGTTCCTCCGGTGCGATACCGCAGCCGTGGTCCTGCAGGTCGATCTGCCAGTGTGCACCCTCTCCCTGTACCGTGAGCTCAATGCGGCTGCCCGGTGGGGAGAACTTTATGGCATTGTCGAGCAGGATCATGAACATCTGCCGCAGGCGGCCATAATCCCCCGTCAACAGCAGCGGGGCGGTTTCACCCTGCCGCTGCAGCTGAATGTTTCTGGGCTCGGCCAACGGCCTTGCACCATGCAGTGCATCCTGCAGGACATCCTGCAGGTTCAGCGGCTGCATATCAATCGAGAAATCGGCGTTCTGCAGGCGGGAAAGCTCTAAAAGGTCATTGACCAGGCGCTGGAGATGGAGGATATTCGTCATCATCTGGGCCAGGTACTCTTCCTTTTCCGGCCCGTCCGTGACGAGACCGGCCTGCAGCACCTCCAGGGAGCCGCGCAGCACTGTGATCGGGGTGCGCAGCTCATGCGAGGTATTGGTGATGAAGTCCTGCCGCATCTGATCGAGACGGGCACTTTCCTTGCGGGTTTCATCCAGGCGCTGTGACAGGATATCGAGGCTGGCTGCCAGCGATCCGATCTCATCATCCTGGTGGATGCCGGTCGTCACTTCGTAGTTTCCCTCGGCAAGCTGGGCGGCCGTTTCCTCCATGCGCCGCAGCGGGCGAATAAAGCGGCGGGCCAGCAGCCCGGAGAGCAGAATCGAAAGCAGGAAGGCCAGCAGGAGACAGCCGGCGAGAATCATAAAGCCGCCGGTCTCCGTCTTCGTCATATCCTTTACGGTCCGGTGCAGCAGCAAGGCGGCTGTCACGGAGCCATCGCTGTCGCGGATTGGCGCGCCGACTGTAATCGAGGGGGCACCGAGGAGACTGCTGAAATTCTTGCCGGCGACGACATCGCCCTGCAGTACCTTTTCAATCAGCTGCTCGGCTTCCTCAGGAAGGTCGTTATAGGAAAAATTGTTGGCGTGTCCGTAGTAGTGCATAGCATGGCCCTCGCTGTCCACGAGCCAGACCTCGCTCTGGGCGATGTCGTTGAACATGCGCAGATAGGTCTCATAGTCCGCGGCGGGCGGCGCATTTACCGGCGTATTGGCTGCCGGACAGTCATCAGCGTGCATCATCTTCCCGTATTGCATCATGCCATTGCCATGTGCCATGCCGTTGCCGTGCATGGCGGACTGGCGCATTTTCTGCTGCTGGGCGGCATAGTCAGGCATGGAAGACAGGGTATCCGCCAATGTGATGGCCCGCCGCTTCATGTCCTTGATATGGAGGTCACTGGTATAATGGACGAATAGAAAGCTGAACAAGCTTCCTATTATAAGCGCAAAAACAAGCAGGGTGAGGGAGAAGTAGAGTACAAGGCGGTGTGTGATCTTATTTTTCATGTGGGGTTACCTCGAGGGTATAGCCGATGCCCCATACCGTGCGGATCTGCCAGCCGGGATGCTCTGCGGCGTCCAGCTTGGCGCGCAGGCGCTTGATATGCGAGTCGATGGTCCGGGTATCGCCATCGTATTCGGCACCCCAGAGGCTGTCCAGCAGATGTTCACGGGAAAAGACCCGTCCCTGGTTCTCCAGCAGCAACTGCAGGATATCGGTTTCCTTTTTGGTCAGGGGAATGGCTTCATCCGCAATGACAGCCCGGCAGTCGTTTGTCTTCAATATCAGGTTATCCAGTGTGAGCTCTTTTTGCTGGGCGGCGGGCGGCAGGCGGCGCAGTACCGCGCGCACCCGGGCCATGACCTCAGGCGCGGAAAAAGGCTTTACGATATAGTCGTCGGCACCGATGTCCAGGCCCATGATGCGTTCATAATCTTCCCCGCGGGCCGTGATCATGATGATGGGAACATTCGAGTGCTGGCGGATCGTGCGGCAAACTGCAAAGCCATCCATTTTGGGCATCATGACATCCAGCAGCAGAATATCGTAGGGATGTCGGGCGAACTGCGCCAGTGCAGCGGCGCCGTCGTAGACCGTATCGGCAGTAAAGCCTTCTTTTTGGGCAAACTTTGCCAGGATTTTCGTGATTTGCTCATTATCATCAGCAATAAGCATGGCGGGCATCCGAATCGCCTCCTTTTTCTCTTACTTTACCATAAAAACAAAAATTTTTTTAGAAAAACATACTTTTGCCACAAATTTTTTTTATACTGAGGATAATAAGAAAAGGAGGCGCGTAGAATGAAGAAGAATTATATATTAGACTGGATACTTTTCATTGTAGTACTCATTTGCGTGGCAACAGGCCTGATTTTGGATTTTCACTGGTTCAGCGGTGGCAGAGAGGTCAAGATGCTGCTGACAGACTGGCATAGATATACCGGGTATCTCATGGGTATTGGTTTATTGCTGCATCTGGCCTGGCATATCGGCTGGATTCGCAATGTGACGAAAATGCTGTTGCAAAGCCCTCAGGGGTCGGAAAAGCAGAGATAGCTTTTCGATATCATATATAGAATAAAGAGCAAGGAGGAATGCCAAATGAAAAAGAAAATCGCAATGCTGGCATCTGTAATCATGCTCAT
>CAZFPA010000054.1:0-3000 GCA_964520975.1 uncultured Selenomonadaceae bacterium
CATGACGTTTGATTATTCCAAGAACACGAATAATAATGATAAGTACAACAGCGATGCTTCCCGTGGCTATAATATCCAGGCGAACTACAAAGGCGCTGTAGCGGCTAACAAGGGTTCCTTCGGAATCTACGCTGCATACCGTAACCTTGGTAAGCTGGCTGGCATTGCTTCCACGTATGATGGACTCAATGAAGGCTATAAGGGCTGGGAACTTGGCACGCAGTATGCCTTCTCCCAGAATATCCTCGGTACTCTGAAGTATTTCCAGGGCACAAAGATGGCTCCTACGGATGCTGGTACTGATCATGATTACAGCAAGATCTTTGGTCAGGTTGAGTTCTTCTTCTGATCTTAAAGCAACAATTAGGAGCTCCTGCTTTGCAGGAGCTCTTTTTGTATGCTTTTTTTCGGGTGGACTTGCAAAAAGCCGGCCTATCTTCTACAATAAAGAGTAGCGAATAAGACTATGATAAGGTGGAATAGAATTGAGTAATTTAGAGGTTGGTATCGTAGGGCTCCCGAATGTGGGCAAGAGTACGTTGTTTAACGCCATTACAAAGGCGGGCGCGGAGGCGGCAAACTATCCGTTCTGCACCATTGAGCCGAATGTGGGCGTTGTGGATGTTCCGGATCAGCGGCTGCAGGTGCTGCATGAGATGTACGCGTCGAAAAAGACCACGCCGGCGTCCGTGCGCTTTGTGGATATCGCGGGCCTCGTGAAGGGCGCGGCGCAGGGTGAGGGGCTTGGCAACAAGTTCCTGGAGCATATCCGCCAGGTGGACGCGGTCGCGCATGTCGTGCGCTGCTTCCAGGATTCGAACATCACGCATGTCGAGGGCTCGATTGATCCGCTTCGTGATATCGATATCATTACGACGGAGCTCTGCCTCGCTGACCTTGAGGTGCTCGAAAAGCGCGTCATGAAGCTCGCGAAGATTGCCAAGAGCGGCGACAAGACGGCTCGCGTTGAGGATGCGTTGCTGCGCCGGATCAAGGAGGTCCTTGAGCAGGGCCAGACCGCGCGTTCCATGGAGCTCACGGAGGATGAGCTGGAGCTCATCAAGGAAATGAATCTGCTCACGCTCAAGCCGACGCTCTTCGTGGCCAATGTGGCCGAGGATGAGGTTGCGACGGCGGAGACGGAGAATCCGTTTGTGCAGAAGGTGAAGGAATACGCGGCGAAGGAAGGCGCGGAGGTCGTTGTGATTTCGGCCAAGGTGGAATCCGAGATTGCTGAGCTCGATGGCGATGACGCCAAGCTGTTCCTGGAGGAGCTCGGTCTTACGGAATCCGGTCTCGACAAGCTCATCAAGGGCGCGTTCGAGCTGCTTGGTCTCCTGACTTTCCTGACGGCCGGCCCGGATGAATGCCGTGCCTGGACCATCGTGCGCGGCACGACAGCGCCGAAGGCCGCTGGCAAGATCCATTCCGATATCGAGCGTGGCTTTATCCGCGCGGAGATCGTGAACTTTGATGACCTTGTAGCCGCCGGCAGCACTGCCGCCGCGCGCGAAAAGGGACAGGTACGCCTTGAGGGCAAGGACTATGTCATGCAGGACGGCGATGTGACGTACTTCCGCTTCAACGTCTGATACACATAGAATCGGCAAAAAGTAACCCGCAGGGGTTGCTTTTTTGTCTATAGGGGATAAAACTATGACCGATGAAAAGAAGATATTTATCGCGGTGCTCATCACGTCGTTCATGGGACCGTTCATGGGCAGCTCCATCAATATTGCGATTCCGACGATGGCGGCGGAATTTGCGGTGCCGGCGCAGGAGCTCAGCTGGGTTGTCACGGCCTATCTGCTGGGTTCCGTGGCCCTGCTGGTGCCGTTCGGCCGGCTCGCGGACATCGTGGGGCGGCGGCACCTCTATGCCATCGGCACGATAGCGGTCGCACTCATGACCTTTCTGGCCGGGCTCATGCAGTCGGTGCCTTCCCTGGTGTTTTTCCGTCTGCTGCAGGGCCTTGCACTGGCAACAATCTTCAGTACGGGCATGGCAATGCTCGTGGCCTCGCATGCGCCGAAGGAGCGCGGACGCGTGATCGGCTATTCTGCGGCAGCCACCTATATCGGCCTGTCGCTCGGGCCGATTCTGGGCGGCCTCATCACGCAGTATCTGGGCTGGCGGCTCATCTTCTTCCTGTCCGCTGCGGCCAATATCGTGAGTGCGCTCGTGGCCCTGCGCGTAAAGGGCGAATGGTACGGCGAGCGCAATGGCGGCATGGATTACCTGGGCTGTGTGCTCTACAGCGCCGCGAGCACGATGATCCTCTATGGGCTCTCGGCCTATGCGAGCCATCCCGTGATGCGCTATGTGTTCTTTGGCGGTCTGCTGCTGCTGGCGGCCTTTGTGTACGAGCAGCTGCGCGCGAAGGCACCGCTCATCGATATATCGCTATTCCGCAGCACCATTTTTGCAATGTCGAATCTCGCGGCGCTGCTGAACTACAGCGCGACCTTTGCCATCAGCTTCCTGCTGTCTCTGTACCTGCAGCTCATCCGGGGCTTTGATGCCTCGACGGCCGGTCTCTTCATGCTGCTGCAGCCGATGATGATGGCGCTGCTGTCGCCGCTGGCCGGGACGCTGTCCGACAAGCATGAGCCGCGCCTCGTGGCTTCGGCAGGCATGGCGATAACAGCGATCGGCATCTTTGGTTTTTCGTTTCTCGATACGCAGATGCCAATGGTCCTGGTGGGCGGCATCTTTCTTTTTATCGGCACGGGCTTTGCGTTTTTCTCCTCGCCGAACAGCAACGCGATCATGGGGGCGGTCGAGCCGCGTTTTTATGGCGTAGCCTCGTCCATGCTGTCCGTCATGCGCATTTCGGGGCAGGCCATCAGCATGTCCGTGGTGACGCTGCTGCTGGCGGTCTATACCGCTTCGACAGTCGCCGCCTCGGCCTCACCGGCGTATCTGTCCGACCTGCTGCAGGCCATCCAGCTTATTTTCCGCATCCTGGCGGTTACCTGCGTCTTCGGCGTAGCCGCCTCG
>CAZFPA010000054.1:3100-11891 GCA_964520975.1 uncultured Selenomonadaceae bacterium
TCCAGCTGATAGAGCTCCGGCCGGCGGTCGGTGAATACATCGATGGATTCACGGATCTGGCTGCGGATGGCGATCTTCAGGTTGGCCTGCAGGATCGCCTCGCCCTCCTCGCTTGTTGCGAGGATTTCACCCCAGGGGTCGATGATCTGGGAGTGGCCGCCCAGGTGCATGGCGTCGTCAAGCTCGCCGGTACCGTTCGCGGCTGCGATGAAGATCTCGTTCTCGATAGCACGGGCGCGCAGCAGCGTATTCCAGTGCATGATGCGGGCCGCGGGCCAGGCCGCCGGGACAAAGAGAACGGCGATGTCCTGCAGGGCCAGGGTGCGTGCGGCTTCCGGGAAGCGGATATCATAGCAGATCAGCGTCGCGCATTTGATGCCGTCGATGGTGTAGGTGACGAGCTTGTCCCCCGGCGTGAAATCGTATTTCTCACCCGCCGGCGCGAACAGATGCGTTTTTTCGTAGCTCGCGACGAGCTGGCCGCTGCGGTTGAATACATAGCTTGTATTCAGCACGTTATCGTTGATGCGTGCGGCGACGGAGCCGCCGATGATATTGACCTGATATTTCGCGGCCAGCTCCGAAAGCACCTTGCGGATGCGTTCACCATTCGGGTCCGCATGCTCGCTGATCGGATGCGGGTAGCAGCCGACATCCCAAAGCTCGGGCAGCAGGACGGCGTCCGGCCGCTGGTCCATCGCCGAGGCCATCATGTGGCGCAGGGTGTCGAGATTCGTGTGAAAATCCTCCAATTTGATTGGCATTTGCAGGATTGCTGTTTTCATTTGAGCACCTCGTATTTCTGCAGGGTGTATCGCCAGAGGGCGATCCCTGGTATTTTGTACGGAAAAATCCGGCAAAAAGACTGTACAACCTGAGACCTTTTCGCTAGAATAGAAGTAATATATGGAAGCATCAGGAAGCGGGGAATATAAATGGATAGAATCCAGTATGATGTAGGCGATGTGGTGAAGATGAAGAAAAAGCATCCCTGTGGCAGCGATCAATGGGAGATCCTGCGCACGGGCATGGATTTCGGCATCAAGTGCCAGGGCTGCGGCCGTTTCGTCATGCTGCCCCGGCCGAAGTTCGAGAAAATGGTCAAGGCCGTTGTGGAACAACATAAAGCCGATGAATGACGCCTGCCTACAGCAATTATTATAGCATGAATCCCGGGGATTGTATGCTGCTTTGTATTATTCAGGCTAATAAAAGAATTATTTAAATTAATTGAAAAGTAAGCGGAGAGGATTTTGATATAGATGGCGATGGGACGGGTTCTGAGGAGCTCCTGGCAGCGGGGCCGCAGGTTTACGCTGCGGGTATTTGGCGCTGCAATGCTGATTTCGCTGGCAATCGTCGGTTTGCAGGTGCATTGGCAGGTGCAGGCCGAGCACAGCCGCATGGAGCTCATAGCTGATGAATATATGAACTACAGCCAGCTCATGCTGGCGGATATCGAGCAGAATGCCCAGTACGCAGGGGCGCTCGTGGTACGCCAGAACGGGCAGGTGGGCGATTTTTCTGAGGCGGCCCGGAACATTGTACAGAATGACACAGCGGTTCAGCGGGCCGCGCTCGCGCCGCAGGGCATTCTGCAGCCGGGCTATCCGCTCAATGACGCGGATAGCGGCCGCCGCATTCTCGAGGACGCGTCCTGGGGCGCGGCGGCGCGCTGGAGCCGGGACAACGGCCGTATGGTCATCGTTTCGGGGGGCGATTCGTCGCTGCGTACAGCGCTTTGGCCGGTCTATCTGAATCAGGCCGGTGGCCGCACTTTCTGGGGATTTGTTGTGCTGGAGTTCCTGCCGCAGGATTTCATGCAGCAGGCCGGGCGGGAAAATGAGTCCTCCCATCCGGCCGCCTACGAGGTTTCGTGCGCGGAGCCCTGGCAGGGCAGCGAGCAGCTGCTGGTGCGTTCATCGGAGGCATTGCTTGCTTCCCCGGTGGAGCGCAATGCGGTTGGCGGCTCGAACCGTCTGCATCTGAAGCTTTCACCGATTGGCTCCTGGATTGATTTCGTGCTGGTCGGCGAGCTTTTATTCCTGAGTCTCTTTGTGAGCAGCATGATCGCCGGTGTGGCGCTGCTCTTTTATGAGCTGCATCAGGAAAAGCGTGAGTTTGCGCAGCAGGCCTTTACGGACGAGCTCACCGGCCTTTGGAACCGGCGGCGTTTTACGATGCTGCTGAAGGAGGCCTGCCGGGCAAAGGAGCCGTTTTTGCTCTGCTATATTGATATTGACCATTTCAAGGCCGTGAACGATACCTATGGGCATGATATCGGGGACCTGCTGCTGCAGGCAGCGGGCAAGCGGCTCACGGAGTCGCTGGGGCCGGAGGATATGCTGTTCCGCATCGGCGGCGACGAATTCGTGGCCTTTCTCGATGATCCGGGCAGTGATGAGGAGCGGCAGCGCCGCATGGCGGTTTTTCAGGAGAAGATGAAAAAACCGTTTAAGTTGGATGGAATAATTCTCGATATGAATATCAGTACAGGATATGTGCTGTATCCCCGTGATGCGGGGGACAGCGAGACCTTGCTGCGCATGGCGGACCAGCGGATGTATGAACAGAAGCAGCGTCGGCGCTGAAGGTGCAGGCAGAGTCTCCTGTCTGAGGGAGTGTTTGAGATGAAGCGTTTTGTAAATAAATGGCAGTTGGCGCTGCTGGTGTTCGTGGTTTCAGCCGCCAGCATTTTTGTGATATTTTCCGCGCTGGAGCGGGTGGAGTATGACCGCAGCCGGTCGCGCGTGCAGCAGTTTGCGCAGACCTATGCCGGGCATATCCGGGCCTCGTCTGCCTATATGATGCAGAAAACGCAGATCATCAGTGATATGGTGCGGCAGAATCCGCAGGATACGAGCTGGTTTGGCCGCGTGGCCGCGGAGCTCTGTGCGAACGATCCGGCTGCGGCAGGCATGCAGCTCGTGCCGGCCAATGGCAGCAGTGGAATGTACCCCGCGGGGACGAATTTCCTCGCGAACAAGCAGCTCGCAGAGGTGTTCCGGAAGGGCCGGGAGGATACCGCGAAAAACGGGGAACCTTCTCTCTACGGGCCGATTCGCCTGGCTGACGGCCGCAATGTGATGCTGGGCATTGCGCCTGTGCTCATTTATGATGAAGGCACCAAGGGATTCCGCAACTGGGGTTCCAGTGTGATCCTGCTCCGGGTTCCGGAGGTCATGAGCACAATCGCAATGGAGCAGCTCGCGGACAAGGGCTACGCGTACCGTGTGCGCAACCTTGACGGAGCGGGCCAGGAGGATTCCCTGATTGCCGAGTCGGGCTCGGTGGGGGATAATCCGGTCATCGCAATCGCCCGCGTGCCGAATGGCCGCTGGACCATTGAGATCGCGCCGATTGGCGGCTGGGTCAATGTGCGCCGGGTCGCGGTCGAGGGGGCGGCGTCTGTTCTGCTGGCCGCTTTGCTGGCGGGACTCATGTTCTTTTTCCTGCGCCTGCACGATCAGCGTGAGATCATGCGCGTCGAAATGGCGACAGACCCGCTCACGCAGCTCAGCAATCGCCGGACGCTCATGGAAATCCTGCAGCAGTACTGCCGCCGCATCGATGACCATTTTCTTGTGTGCTATATGGATCTCAATGGTTTCAAGAAGGTCAACGATACCTATGGGCATGATATCGGCGACGAGCTGATCCGGGCGGTCGCGCAGCGTGTGAAGGCCTGCCTGAAGCCGGAGGATTGTCTGTTCCGGCTCGGCGGGGATGAATTCGTGGCGATCCTGAATGATGAGGATGGCAATGGCTGGAATGAGCGGATCCAGCAAATGGAGGATGAACTCCGGCGGGTATTTACGTTCGGGGAGGTTCGGCTGCATATCTCGGTCAGTGTGGGCTGTGCGCTGTTCCCTCAGAATTCCCGCGATCCAATGGGGCTGCTGAAGGTAGCCGATGAGCGCATGTACAAGCGCAAAGAAAATTTTTTAGCGATGGGAGAGGTGTAATATGCAGATTTTTAATCGAGTCCGGATGGGACTGGCGGCTCTGCTGGTCCTCGGAAGCTCTGTGACCGCAATGGCTGCGCCGCAGGAGAATGCCGCGGCCTATTTGAGCCAGGCTTACACGCAGATGGATGCCATCACGAGTGAGGCCTTTACCGTCAATGGTGTGGCTGTTTCCCCGATGGGGCAGATCAATTTCGCCGCAAATGGCAAGGCCATTGTCAAGCCGCAGCTCCTGCTGCAGGCGGATATGAATGTCACGATGAACGGACTGCTCGGGCAGAAGCTCAGTCTGGCAACACCCTGCTATATGGAAGAGACCGATAAGGCCTTTATCGCTTACTATCAGAACAACGGTAAGTGGGTAAAGCAGACGATGAAGAAGGACGCAAAGACGGCTGGCATCGAGACCATCAAGAGCTCGGATATACTGCCGCTGCTGCGCGGGGTGGAACTCACGGCGGATACGCCGGAGGAACGTGTACTGAAGGTGACCGTTGACGGGCAGAAGCTCGCGGCGGCCGCGCGTGACAGTGTGCTTGCGCAGAACAAGGGGAAAAAGGTTTCCGCACAGGATAAGGCCATGCAGGCCCAGGCTGAGAAGATCTTCAATGCCATTGGCGATGTGGAGCTTACTCTGCATATCGATAAGAGCACGGGCTATATCGTGAAGAGCGAAGCGAACCTTACAACGCCGCTGCGTAATGTTGCGAATATGTTCATTGCGGATCTGGCGAAGGTGAAGCCGGCGGACAAGCAGAAGGCGCAGGATATGATCAACAATACCACGCTGCAGGTGGAATCCACGGACAGCGAGTTCAATACGGTAACGGCGATCACGATTCCGGCGGATGTACGGGCAGCCAAAGAGGCTGTACCGATGACGCCGAAGGCGCCGGAAAAGACCGATAAAAAAACAGCTGCCTGATCGGCAGCTGTCAGCGGAGAGCATCACTTCCTGGTACGATGTACTAACGTAGGGAGTGGTGCTTTTTGTTTGCCATTTTTTCGGCATCCTGCTGCTTTTGCAGCGTGAGATAGTCGATGATGATGCGTGAGATCACGTAAAGCGGAAAGCGCGAGGTCGCGTCCACGTTCTTGATCGATACGTGCTGGTGCTTGTAGCCGAAGATCCGTACATGTGCGAGCCGGGCCAGCGGAGCATCGGCGGAGCCGCAGGTGCAGCAGATGATGTGGGCACCGAGCGAGGAGGCGTTTTCAGCCGCGGTCAGCAGCTCCTTCGTCTGTCCGGAGAGAGAGAAGATGAAGAGCAGTTCGCCGGGACGGGCCTCGCTCGTGATCTTCTGCATGATGGCCGGATCGGAAATGGCGAATACATTGTAGCCGAGGATCTGCAGCTTGAGCTCGAACTCCCGGGCGACAAGCTCAGTGAGGCCGCGCGAGAGCAGATAGATGCGTTTGGCCTCCTTGATTTCCTTTACTGCGCGCAGGATGGTATCCGTCGAGAGATGGTCGATGGTGTTCGTGACTTCGAGCAGGGATTTGTTGAAGATGTCATTGACCTCGATGGAATCCTTGCGGGTGGTCTCGGCCTGCTGTGCGAGCAGGTAGCGCAGCTCCGCAAAGCCGCTGATGCCGCACTTTTTGATCGTGCGCGACACGGTGGCCGGTGAGGAAAAAGTCTGCTCAGCCACCTCAAGGATGGACATAGCCGCCACCTTGTCCGGGTTGGCGTTGATGAAATTGATGACATGCTTTTCCGTCGTCGTAAGGTGTTCATGGAAATCCTGATCTATTTTGATAAGCATAGCTGCCTCCTGTAATCAACACAAAAAAATGAACCGCACGAAATCTGCGTTATTTTCCCTCATTATATCACAGCTGAAAAAGTTTGAAAATTGCTTTGAAAATGCTTCCAAAAGGTGAAAACAAATCGAAGGGCCCCTGTTTTATAATGAGTTTAAATCGAGAGAAGTTCATCGATGGAATGAAGAGAAAAGGGGTATACCAATGAAGGTTGCGATTGCCGCCAACAAGCTTGGCGAGGATTTGAAGAAAAAGATCAGCACGCGTCTGCAGGCGCAGGGCTATGAACTCAGCGACGTCTCTGACGCGGACATCTACACGGCTACAATGAATGTCGTCAAAGCCATCCAGGAGAAAAAGGCAGACCGCGGCATTGTCGTTGATGACTACGCCGTAGCTCCGTTCATGATTGCGAGCAAGAACCATGGCATCATCTGCGCACCGGTATTCGAGGACTACACGGCAGCCATGACGCGCCGCCATAACAGCACGCAGATGATCTGCCTGGCCGCGAAGGTAACGGCTGAGGAGCTCTCCTGCGATCTCGCGCTGCGGTTCCTGGAGTCGGATTACGATGGCGGCCGCCATCAGGTCCGCATCGATATGCTCGACAGAATGCTGTAAGAACGGAGGAATGAAAATGAAGATAGCAATTGGCTGTGACCATATCGTTACAGATGTAAAGATCAAGGCAGCAGAATTTTTGAAAAAACAGGGGCATGAGGTCATCGACGTCGGTACGCATGATTTCATCCGCACCCATTATCCGATCTTTGGCCGCAAGGTGGGCAAGCTCGTGGCGACGGGCGAAGTCGATCTCGGTGTCTGCATCTGCGGCACGGGCGTCGGCATCAATACTGCGGCGGAAAAAGTACATGGCGTGCGCGGGGCGCTGGTAACTGACGTACAGACCGCTGTCGCTGCGAAGGAAAACCTCAACGCGAATATCGTCGGCATGGGCGGCCGCGTGGTCGGCATCGGCACCATCGAGTACATCCTCGAGGCGTTCCTCAAGGCAGAGTACAAGCCGACACCGGAAAAGGAAGCCCTGATCGCCAGAATCGATGCCATGGCGGACGGCAATGACTGCATCGCCAACGATGGCATCTTCGATGAATATCTCAAAAAATGGGAGGAAGGCTACTATCACGACTGATTGCTTATCGAATGCAGACGGTTGTGGTATAGTAGAGTAAACAGCTGTGCAGCCTGCCGGCTGTAACCATGCAGAGACAGGGGAGATTTAAAATGGCATTGGATGAAAATATGGCAATGACCGCAATGGAAATCGTAGCATTTTCCGGTGACGCACGTACAAAATACCTGCAATCTATGGATTGCATGGAGGCCGGAGACTATGAAAAGGCAGCAGCACTCATCAAGGAGGGCGATGACCTTATTCTCGATGCGCACAATACGCAGACGGAGCTCATTACCAAGGAAGCCGCAGGAGAAAAGGTAGAGCTTTCCTTTCTTACTGTACATGCGCAGGATCATCTCATGACGGCGATGCTGCTCGGTGATATGGTGAAAAAATTCAATAAGCTGTACAAAAAAGTGAATCCGTAAGGAACTGAAAAACAAAGGCCTTCGCCGCATACAGCGAGGGCTGTTTTCATAAAAGGAGAGGATTTTGATGGCAAAGAAATTCCCAAAGGATTTTATATTCGGCGGCGCGACAGCAGCCTATCAGGTCGAGGGGGCAACCCGTGAGGATGGGCGTGGTCCGTGCGTCTGGGATGATTATATGAACCGGCCGGGCAGCCGTTTCAACGGCGATGTCGCGAGTGATTTTTATCATAAGTATCCGGAGGATCTGCAGCTTGCACATGACTTTGGTGTGAATGGCATCCGCATTTCGATTTCCTGGACGCGCATCCTGCCTGAAGGTAAGGGGGCTGTGAATCAGAAGGGCATTGCTTATTACAACCGGCTCATCGATGAATGTATCCGCCAGGGTGTGGAGCCATTTGTCACCTTGCACCATTTTGATACGCCGCTGCCGTTTTTTCAGAACGGGCATTGGCTGAACCGCGACCTTATTGACGCCTTTGTGCAGTATGCAAAAATATGTTTTCAGGCCTTTGGCGACCGGGTAAAGAAGTGGGCAACCTTCAATGAGCCCTGGTCCATTGCTCAGAATGGCTATATTGCCGGGAACTTTCCGCCGCATGAGCAGTTTCAGATTCCTAAGGCTGTGCAGATGCTGCACAATATCATGGTTGCACACGCGCGGGCGTTGAACCTCTATAAGTCACTCGGCTTGCCGGGCGAGATTGGCATTGTGCATACGCTGGAGGGGAAGGTAGCGATTTCGGATAAACCGGAAGATCGCCATGCCTGTGCACTGGATGATGCAATTTCGAACCGCTTCATGCTGGACGCCTGCTTCCATGGCGGCTATGATGATGAGACTATGGCACTTATCCAGGAAATACTTGAGAAAAATAATGGCACTCTTGTGACGGAGCCATCAGATTTTGCTGATTTTGCCGCCGCGGCGCGTCAGATTGACTTTTTGGGCATGAACTATTATTCCAGTCATTTCCTGCAGGCATATGAGGGTGAAAGCCGTATCTACAACAACAGTACCGGCGAAAAGGGCACAAGCGTATTTGGCCTTAAGGGCATCGGGGCCCGTGTCACGAATCCTGCGGTTCCTACGACAGATTGGGATTGGCCCATCTATCCGCAGGGCATGCATGACCAGCTTGTGCGCATCATGCGGGACTATCCGAATTACAAGAAAGTGTTCATCGCTGAAAATGGCATGGGCTATAAGGATGATTTCGTAAATGGAAAAATCGATGATACGCCGCGCATCGAATATGTGACCAGGCACCTGGAGGCTGTTTTGCAGGCTATCGCGGAAGGCGTGAATGTCAAGGGATATTACATCTGGTCGCTCATGGATGTGCTGTCCTGGAGCAATGGCTACAACAAGCGCTATGGCCTCTTCTATATCGATTATCGCGATCAGCGCCGCTATCCGAAGAAGAGCGCTTATTGGTACAAGCTGCTTAGCGAGCGCCATGAGCTTGTCGGTATCGATGAAATTCAGG
>CAZFPA010000055.1:0-11847 GCA_964520975.1 uncultured Selenomonadaceae bacterium
TAGTCGGGAGGTCGTTACCAGCCGGAGCGGAGATAACAACTTTCTTAGCGCCTGCTTTGATATGAGCAGAAGCTTTTTCTTTGGAAGTGTAGAAGCCAGTGCACTCGAGAACAACATCAACATCGAGCTTGCCCCAAGGAAGATCAGCTGCGTCCTTCTCTGCGTAGATTTTGATGGTCTTGCCTTTAACCGTGATGGAGTCCTCACCAGCGCTTACCGTATCAGCGTACTGATATTTGCCCTGGGAAGAATCGTACTTCAGAAGATGTGCAAGCATTTTCGGGCTCGTGAGATCGTTGATCGCAACAACATCATAACCCTCTGCATCGAACATCTGTCTGAATGCAAGACGACCAATACGTCCAAAACCGTTAATAGCTACTTTTACTGCCATTTGAAAAATACCCCCTAAATTTTAAAAAATTTTCTGAGATTGCTCAGATTTTATGTCAGGTCCCGACTACCGTAAAACGTCAGCCGGTCCGAAACTGACGGCATGAAAATCCTTGCAATGGTTTTATTTATCCTTACTTATAGTACAATAAATTTCCCCTCATTGTCAACGTGATTCCCGCAATTATGGTGGATTTTGCAAAAAATTTCAGCATTGAGTTTTCAAAGTTTTCTAGAGCAATACACAATGAGAAAACCGGCCCACTTTTTTGTAAAAGTAAGCCGGTATTTTCTATTGAACGATTGTAACCAATACTATTTACTTTTTTCCAATGCCAGGCATGCCTGAACAAGGATCGCACATTCCAGCCGTTTTTTCTGGATCTCGCAGCCGACCTCATAGGGCTGGCGGATATCCCCGTGGAAAAGGTCCGCGTTGGCATGGCAGCCGCCGCTGCAGAAGAAGCGTGCCCAGCAGTTGCGGCATTTTTCCTTGTTGAGTACATGCGATTCGCGGAAGTACTGCGGCAGATCATGGTTCTGTACGCCGTCAAACACCGTTCCCAGCTTGTACTTTTCCCGCCCGACGAACTGATGGCAGGGATAGAGGTCCCCGTTTTCCGCCACAGCGAAATATTCATGTCCGGCACCGCAGCCCGAAAGGCGCTTTGCCACACACGGACCATTGGAAAGGTCCATGTTGAAATGGAAGAAGTAGAAGCCGCGGCCTTCCCGATGGCGCTGCAGATAGGCCTCGGTCAGACGGTCATACTCCGCCGCGATGCGTGGCAGATCCGCTTCCGTAAAGCCGAGCGGACTGTCCTTCATGACCACCGGCTCCATGGAGAGGATATCGAAGCCCTCATCGTTCATCGCGAGAACATCCTTCGTGAAGTCCATATTGTTGTGCGTGTAGGTGCCGCGGATATAGGTATAGGCACCGCGGTAGTCATAGTCACCGCCCTTGCGGCTGTCGATGCATTTATGGAAATTCTTCACCACGCGGTCATAGGTGCCATGTCCCCCCACATCCGGCCGGGTGGCGTCGTGGACTTCCTTGCGGCCATCGAGAGACAGCACCAGCGCAAAGTTGTTCTCATTGAGCCACTGGATGTTCTCGTCATTGAGCAGCATGCCATTGGTCGTCAGCGTGAGCTTGAAGCTCTTGCCCGTTTCCTTTTCCCGCTGATGGACATATTCGGTCACGGCCTTGACGGTCTTCATGTTCATGAGCGGCTCGCCGCCAAAGAAGTCCAGTTCACAATGCTTGCGCGGGCCGCTGGCCTCGATGAGGTAGTCTACCGCCCGTTTGCCAACCTCCGGCGTCATGACCGCCCGCTCCTGCCCGTAGCTGCCGCCATCACCGAAGCAGTACTTGCAGCGCAGATTGCAGTCCTGGGCAATCATGAGGCACAGGGACTTCACAAGTCCCTTCTGGCGGAACGTCGGCGGCACATCGATATCTGGCGCGAAGAGTTCCTGGGCCGCCATGAGCTCATGGAGCTCACCGAGCGCCTCACGCAGCTCCGCCTCCGGATACCGGCCGGCCAGGGCCTGGCATACAGCCTCATCGTTGCTGCCGTCAAAGGTATCCATCATATCGTAGATCATCTTATCGATGACATGAACGGCCCCGCTGTTGATGTCCAGCAGGATGTACATGCCATTCTGTTCAAATTTATGTATCTTATCCTTCATTGCATTCTCCTTAACTCTCCCGGGGAAGCACCACCGCCGGCCCCCGAAGAAATACCACGCATGAAAAAAGCCTCCCCCTGGTGGAGAAGGCTCCCTCCTGCTTATTTTTCACAAACCTGATTGCCTACCGTGCAGGACGTCTTGCAGGCGGACTGGCAGGATGCCTGGCATTCGCCGCAGCCACCGGTATGAACCGTGCTCTGTAAAGAAGGCTTATTAACCGTCTTGATGTGTTTCATGTCTACTGACCTCCTCATATCTCAAGATACGTTCTTTATCTATTCTATCCTCTTTTGACCTTTGACGCAAGAGTCTCATTTGCCGGCATCAGAATGATATTGACCGGCAGATTCGAAGCACCTGGCGGCGAATATTCGAAGCTTGGTTCCGTCCGACCGTCATAAGTACCGAGATCCGCGAGCTCAGCCTTTGGTGAAAGCACTGCCACGCCATTCTCCCGGCTCTGTGCCTGACTGAGAGCCTCCGGCGGCGTCATATCGCCAAAATACGTACGATCCCGTGGGGTGAGCAGCAGACTCGATGCCTTCTCACCCTTGAGGTCAACCAGCATGGCCCCCGCGTAGACACCGCCCAGCGGGCTCAGATAGTACTGCGTTGCATAGCTGCTGACCGTCGGGATATCGATATGGTACAATACGCCATAATTTCCCTCGTTGACCACGGTACTGCCATCCGTCGCATCGATGCCTGTACGGAAGGGATCATGTTTGTTATCCCCAATGGGGAAGTACACCACTCCATCCTCCGCCGGGTTGTACGGCTTCTGGCTCCGGATGATACGGTCCATACCCTTGAAGGTACCGCGCAGACGCTCCTCATCCTTTGGCAGAACCGGGGCAGTCTTCGCAAATTCCAGGGGATTGACGCCTACCGGGCACATGAGAACCGATACCCGGACCGGCACCTCCGTCTTGAAATCGAATACACCATACACGAGCTGTCCCGGCTGCAGCACAACGGTTCCCATCTCCGGCCGCAGCAATCCGCTGCCGCTGCCCAGCAGCAGAACCGAATCCTTCATCTTCGTATCGAAGTATTCCGTCTGTGTCTGCTTGCCGACCTGCAGATAGTAGGAGCTTGGTTCACTCATGCCGCCGCGGGTAACCTCGACGGAGGTATACTTATCCGTGGTATTCTCCAGTACGACGGCCACGCGCTTGGGTTCATCCGTATCATTGAGGTGATAGAAAAGTACCCTGGCATCGCCCTGCACCGTATCCGCATACATGATACCATCCGACTGCACATATTCCGGGCTGTCGGAAAACAGCAGCGTGCCGCCGGTATCCGCCGCCTCAACATTCCACAGGCGCATGACCTGATCCGAAGGGGCCGCATTCTGCCCACCGGCCACCGGATTTGCCGCGTGCCGCTGCGCACGTGCCTCCCTGGCTGCCGAACGGTCCGTATAAACCACGGCACCCGTTCTTGCTGTATTCACTACGGTACTGGAGCCAGTATCCGCTGCATGCCGCGCGGCCTCTGCTCCGGAAAGCAGGCTCACGGCCAGGCAGCCCGCTGTCAGGCAGCAGGCCCATTTTACATGAAAGTTCATACCGCTGAAATTCACTCCTATCCTTTTATTTTAGATGCTGTGCTATGCCCAGCCGCGTCCAGAGCTCAGTTTTAAGAAGCCGCAGCCGGAATTCCCAAAGTCCCAGCCGGGGCCGCGGAATATTGGTCCGCTGCAGGAGATACGGCTCCGTCTGAAAGGTGTTGAGCCCCGGATCTCCCGTGACAGCAGCCAGGTATTCATTCTTCTGCAAAAGTACCGGCAGCTCACTGTTGTATTTTCCATTGGGATACGAAAACACATAGATGGTCGACAACCCATTCCATTCCATGATGAGCTTTGAGAGACGCAGCTCGTCATCGGCCTCCGCAGGGCTCATCTCCGTGAGCGGCTGATGGTTGGCCGTATGGCTGCCGATCTCGATGCCCCGCTGCTGCATATCGCGCAGCTGTTCCCAGGTCAGATAGCCCGGCTCCCCGATATCGTTGGTGACCATGAAGACCGTGGCCTTCATGCCCCGTGCCTCCAGAAGGGGCAGCAGTGTCGTATAGTTATTGTCATAGCCATCGTCAAAGGTCAGCACAACCGGCTTTTCCGGCAGTTCCGCAAGCCCCTTCCGGGCCCGCAGGAACTCACGCAGGGAAA
The DNA here is from genome assembly GCA_964520975.1 of uncultured Selenomonadaceae bacterium. GTDB lineage: Bacteria > Bacillota > Negativicutes > Selenomonadales > Selenomonadaceae > CAZFPA01. The sequence continues at coordinate 4,271 of CAZFPA010000055.1, forward strand.
TTGTCGTATAGCCCTGGCGCTGCAGCTCGTCGAGCTGCGCCGAAAAATCATCCGGCGGCACATTGTATTCCCGTGCATCCGGATGATCGGCAGCATCGACCATATGGTATTCCAGAATAGGAATCCCCTTCGGTGCCGGTCGGGAAAAAATCCAGGTCCCGGCCAGCAGGACAGCCAGCACCCCGGCCAGCAATCCGATTTTCTTTCGTGTCAAAAACAAAACTCATTCACCCTCGATTAAATCCGCCGCGAGCTTTTCCAGCTTGCGCAGGCGGTGATTGATACCAGATTTCCCTACCTTCAGCAGTGCGGCCAGCTCAGAGAGGGTCGCATCCGGATGAGCCAGGCGCGCCTCCGCGGTCTCGCGCAGCGTATCCGGCAGTCCCCGCAGGCGACCGGCTCCGGCCAGCGTCTGAATGCGGGCAATCTGCCGCCCCGCCGCATCGACGGTCTTCTGCAGATTGGCAGTTTCGCAGTTCACCAGACGATTCACCTGGTTGCGCACCTCCTTGAGATTGCGCGTGACCTCAAATTCCTCCACCGCCTGCTCAGCCTCCAGCATACCGAGAAAGTCAAGGATGGCCTCGCCCTCCTTGATATATACCACATAGTCATTCTTGCGGTCCGTGAGCCCGGCCGGCAGGTCCAGCTTTTTCAGCAGCGAGGCCAAAAGCTCCGCAAAAGAATAACTGCCCGTAACCAGCTCCAGATGGCAGCCGGCGTCCGGCCGGTTCACACTGCCGCCCCCCAGGAACGCACCGCGCAGATAGGCGATACGGCAGCACTGCCGACGCAGCAGCGCGCTGTCGGTGCCGACATTGAAGCTCGCACCGTGCATGAGCCCCAGCCGCTCTAAAAGCGCGCTGACCTTTGGTGAGGGCAGCACCCGCACACAATAGCTGTTGTTCTTTTTCAGGCGCCGGGAACGGCTCACCATGATCTCGGTGCGCACATCGCCCGTCTCCTTCAGCAGTGTGAGTGCCTTGCGGGCCACCGCCGCATTCTCTGTTGTGAAATTGATGCCCAGCGCGTGCGCCGCCCCAATGGAGATTGCCGCGCCCATGCGCAGCAGTGCCGCAAGCTCTGCCGTACGGCAGCATTCCTTATCATACATGAGCCTCGCGAGCTCATTCTTTACCTCTGTTGCAAAGGATGGCATGCTTCTACCTCCTTACCGCAGGCTGTCCTCCTGAATATAGTATTCCCGCAGGCCCGTATTCGATTTCAGCCCATAAATCATCCGCATGACCGCCCGGCTCAGCTTGTCCGGGTCATGATGGATCACATCGGTCTCACTGATGATATCCGCTTTTACAAAACCAACCCCCAGCGCATTCAGCGCATCCTCGTCCACCTCAACCGGATAGGCCCCCTTCGCCGCGTAAAATTCCTGCATTTCCGGCGAAATCGGTGCTGAATTCACCAGCACGAAATCAATCGCATCCCGGCCCGCGTGGTCAAGGATTGCCTTCACGTGCATGGAAGCCGTATAGCCATCGGTCTCCCCCGGCTGCGTCATGACATTGCAGATGTAGATCTTGACGGCCTTGCTCCGGCAGAGCGCATCCGCCATGCCATCGATGAGCAGATTCGGCATGATGCTCGTATAGAGGCTTCCCGGCCCCAGCACCACCGCATCCGTATTCTTCAACGCATCGAGCGCGGACTGCACCGGCTTGACCTTCTGCGGGAAAAGGTGTACGCGATGGATGCGCTTCTTTACCTCCGGAATATGGGACTCGCCCTGTACGACCGTCCCATCCTCCATCGTCGCGTCCAGCCGCACATGTGCGGTACTGGCCGGCAGCACCTGCCCCTTGACGGCCAGGACCTTGGAGGACTCCCGCAGCGCCTTTTCCACATCACCTGTGACCTCAGTCATCGCGGCAATGAACAGGTTGCCGAAGCTGTGGCCGGCAAGCTCACTGCTGCCGCCGAAACGATGCTGAAAGAGCTTCTCCATCAGCGGCTCGGTATCGGCCAATGCCACGAGACAGTTCCGCAGATCTCCCGGCGGAATGATGCCCAGCTCCTCACGCAGGCGCCCGGAAGAACCGCCGTCATCGGCGACCGTCACGACAGCCGTCACATTGGTCGTAGCCTCCTTGATGCCGCGCAGCAATACGGACAGCCCATGGCCGCCGCCTACAACCGTGACGGACGGCCCCTTGCCAAGCTTGCGCTTCTCATAGATGATATCCACCAGGCGGTCCGAATTATCGGGCAGCACCACCGTGATGACCGAACGGATGATAAAGCGCATGGCCACGAGCATTGTCGCCGCACCCAGCAGCACGACGCCGGAACCGACCAGTGTCGTATACATGTAATTATAGCTTCCGGTCCAGAGATAGACCGTCCGGAAGATGAGCTCCTCAATGTTGTCCAGATATTTATAGTTAAAGATCACGGCCAACCCAAGGCTGACGAGCATGACACCGACGGCGAACAAAAACAGCCACCGCTTGAACCGCATGCCTGGATAGAGCCATTTCAACAAATGCATAGCGCCCCGTACCTTTCTTCTGCACAGCACCCCGACAGCTGCCGCCCGCCGGGTACGCCGTCTAGCATTCCTCTCGTACATGTTCATGCACATCGTTCTTCATGAGATCGCGATGCTCCAGTTTGACCTGATAGCCGCGCGCTCCAAGCAGCTTGAAAATGTGCTTGGCTATGAACACCGAACGATGCATACCTCCTGTACAGCCTACAGCGATCACAAGCTGGCTCTTGCCCTCTTTGATATACTGCGGGATCAAAAAATCAATGAGCGCGTCCAGATGTCCCTCGAATTCCCGGGTCACCGGCCACTGCTCGATGTATTCCGCCACTTCCGGCACAGCGCCGCTCTTATGGCGCATGGACTCGATATAAAAAGGATTGGGCAGGAACCGCACATCCAGGACCATATCGGCATCCAGCGGCATACCGAACTTGAAGCCGAAGGAAACGACATTGATATCCATTTTTTCACCCGCGGACGTACCGAACAGGCGCAGGATCTTATCCTTGAGATCCACCTTCTTGAGGTCCGAGGTGTCAATGATATAGGTGGCCTTATTGCGGACCGGCGCCAGCCGCTCGCGTTCCTTGGCTATGCCCTCGCTGATGCGCGAGCTCGGTGCCATGGGATGACGGCGGCGCGTCTCTTTGTAACGGCGGATGATCGCGGCATCCGATGCATCCATGAACAGCATCTCGTAGCGCTGATTATCCCGATCCATTTCCTCCAGCACATGCACGAAGGTATCAAAGAATTCGCGGCTGCGCGTGTCGACAACGAGCACGACCTTATTGACATGCCCCGCCGAATGCGCGCAAAGCTCGGCGAATTTAGGAATAAACACCGGCGGCAGGTTATCAACGCAAAAATAGCCCAGATCCTCCATATAACGGCAGGCCTGCGTCTTGCCGCTGCCCGACATGCCGGTTACGATGACCAGGTTGAATTTTTCCTCTTTTTCCATGGCTTCCACCTCCGTGAAAATTGCGATCCGGCCCCGCTCGTCAGCAGACGTCGCTGCCGGCTCCACCAGGCCCCTATAATCTCAGTTTTATTATAACGTCATTGTTCAAGGTTTTTCAAGGAAAACCCTGTCGCTCAGTGCAGCACGAGCTCCTCAATGGCCCGCGCGATGCCGTCGTCATCACAGCTGTCCGTCAAAAAGCTTGCAAGCTCCCTGGCCTGTGGCAGGCCATTGGCCGGCACTACACTTGTCCCCGCGTAGCGGAGCATCGCCAGGTCGTTGTCGGCATCGCCGCAGGCCATGATCTCCGCCGGCGTGATACCAAGCGAATCAGCCAGAGCACTGAGGCCTACCGACTTATCCACCATTGGCGGCGTGAGATCGACGCTGAAGGCCGTATTCTGCTGCGGGCAAAGCTCCTTCGCTGTAAAATGCTGCTGGAGCTCGGCCACTACGGCATCAATCTGCCCATGCCCATCGCGCACCACACACTGCAGCACCTTTTCCGTATAGTCCAGAAAGGAGCTTCCTACCTCCCGTACCCGGAAATTCTTGACCGTGCGATAAGCCTGAAAATATTCCGGTCGAAAATCCTCGGCCAGGATATCGTTGCCGATATACCACTGCACATACCAGCCCCGCTCATGGCAGAGCGTGAGCAGCCGCTGTACAACCGCCGGCTGCAGATAATGCGCAAAGAGCGGCCGCGTGCCGCCCATTTCCTGGACCATCCCGCCATTACAGCAGATGAGCGGCGCATTGGCCGCGATCTGCCGCCCGAAATACTCGGCGGACAGGAACATGCGTCCCGTGGCAATCGTAGTCTTTACCCCCAGCTTCTGCGCGCGCTGCAGCGCAGCAAAGGTACGCGCCGATATGAGCTTGTCACTGTTGAGCAGCGTGCCATCGAGGTCCATTGCTATGAGCCGAATCGCCATCTCACCCCTCCGTTCCGAGTACATACCGGCGAATGGCCACCGCGACACCATCCGCATCGCAGGTATCGGTCACATAGTCCGTAATCTTTTGGACGTGCTCACCCGCATTGCCCATGGCTACACTGTGACCGGCGGCCTTAAGCATCGGCAGGTCATTATTTGAGTCGCCGATGGCCATCGTTTCCTCCGGCGAAATCTGCAGGAGCTCCGCGAGCTGATGCAGGGCCGAAGCCTTGTTCACGCCCGGCCGGATGATCTCGATGTAATTGGGATCTGACTTCACCGCCGTGATACGTCCCGCAAATGCCCGCTGCAGCTGTTCTACCGCCCCATCCGTGCGGGAAGCATCGCGGAAAATCACGAGCATCTTCGGCGCATGCTCACAGTGCTCATAGAGCCCATCCCGGCCCACGGCCTTTCCCCGAATGCCAGCGGCTGCCTCATAGGCCTCCGCCTCCGGCGTTTCCTCCGCAAAATACAGCACGCCATCGCTGTAGATCTGCACATACCAGTCCTGCTCACGGCAATACGTGAGAATATCCTGGCAGTCGGCGGCCTCCAGATAGGAGGAATAGTAATCGCGCCCCGCAACGGAGCGGATCAGCGCCCCATTGTATGTGATGATAGGTACATCCACTTCCAGTTCCTTCGCATACGGCAACGCCGATTCATACATGCGCCCGGTCGCGATTGTCACAACGACACCTGCGGCAACGGCCTCCTGTACGGCTTTTTTATTTTCTGCGGATATGCGGTGCTCCTTGTTCAAAAGCGTACCATCCAGATCCGTAACAAACATTTTGACTGTCATAAAATCCACCCTTCCCTACTAATCCTCCGGCTTGAAATAGACGGTGATTTCCGTCCCCGGGTCCACCACGGTATTCGGCGGCAGACTCTGTCCAGCCGCTACCCCTGAGCCTTCTGTCTCCAGACGAAGGCCGATTGCCGCGACCTCCTGGGCCGACTGGCGGATACTCTTCCCTGTAAGATCGGGGACGAGCACCTTTCCCTGCGGTACTTCCTGATGCTGCTCCGCAATGCTTTTCTTCACCGCCTTCGGCTTATCCTTGTCCATATCGACAAAAGGATCGCTCGATGGCTCAATATGGAGATAACGGAAGAGCTGGGAAAAGATATCACTGGCCACTGGTGCCGCAATCTGTCCTCCGTAGAAAATACCCGAAGGATCATCGATGATGACCAGCACCGTGATCTGCGGGTCCTCTACCGGGGCAAAACCGCAGAAAGAAGCAATGTAGCGGCCATCCATGTAACCGGCGCCGTCCTCGCGGATCTTCTGTGCTGTACCCGTCTTGCCCGCGATACGATAGCCCTTGACCCCGGCCTTCTTGCCGCCGCCTGTCGCAACGACCTGCTCCAGCAGACCGACCAGTGTCTTATCCGTTGCCGACTCGATGGTGCGTCGGACCTCCTCGCGGCCCGTTTCCTGATAGACAGAGCCGTCCGCATTGCGGATGGATTTCAGGATATGCGGTTTGAGCAGCACACCGTCATTGGCGATGGCTGACATCGCCGTGATGAGCTGCAGTGGCGTCACTGCGATGCTCTGCCCGATGGACATGGTCGCCACATCGGAATCGCGCATCTGCTCCGGGTCGAACAGGATGCCCTGCTCCTCTGCCGGCAGCTCAACGCCCGTCGGCTTGCCAAAGCCGAACAGCTTGGTGTATTTCGTGAGGCGCTCAGCCCCCAGCTCGAGTCCCACCTGGGCAAAGCCCGTATTGAGGGAATTCTTCACGACATCCGTAAAGGTAACCGTACCGAAGCTCTCACCATTCCAGTTCTGAATACGGCGTCCCGACACCATGACATAGCCCGGATCGACAAACACCTGATTCGGCGATACGGTTTTTTCCTGCAGCGCCGCCGCGGCTACGACCGCCTTAAAGGTCGAGCCCGGCTCATAGATAAAGGATACGGCCCGGTTCTTCCAAGCCTCCGGCGTATAATCGGCAAACTTATTGGGATTATAGGACGGCCGTGAGGCCATCGCCAGGATTTCTCCCGTCTTCGGATTCATGACCAGCGCCGTTATCCCTTTCGGACTGTTAGCGACCATTGCCTTTTCAATGGCCTGCTCAACGATGAACTGTACCGTACTGTCGATGGTAAGCTCAATGGTCTTGCAACGGTCGCCCTGATAGCGGCCCCGTGCGAAAATGGAATCAAGGATCGGGCGGTTCCGCGTATCCGTGCGCACGAAAGACTCCGTCTTCTCTCCCTTGATCAGACTGTCAAATTCATGCTCTACACCATCAAGGCCCGTATCATCCGTCCCCACGAACCCCAGGACATTGGCTGCCAGCATATCATTCGGGTAGTAGCGTTTGGCCTCATCCCGGAAGCCCAGGCAGTTCCAGCCCTCGTCCTTGATGAGCTTCTTCACGGCACTGACCTCGGTCTGCTCCAGCCGGCGCTTGACCCATACAAAGCCGCCCCCCTGCGCGATATCCTCCTGGATTTCCGCCTCAGAAACAGAAATCAGCGGCGCCAGCTTGGCAGCGACCGCATTGGCATCCTGCACGCTCGCAGGGTCCACGAACAGCGATTTTGTCATCACGCTGATAGCCAGCTCCCGCCCATTGCGATCGATGATGGCGCCACGCGGCGACTGAAGCACCCGCTCCTCACCGGTCTGACTGCGCACGCGATCCGCCATCCGGCTTCCCTCAACGATCTGCAGCCAGGCATACCGCAGGGCAATGAATCCAAACAGGGCCCACAGGAACAATACGATTCCACTAACGTTCTGCTGCAATTTTCTGCGATCCATACTCATTCCGTTTCTTCACCTCAAAAGCTCTTTTCAAATAAACCAGCGATTTTTCGCTGTCGTTGTTCAAATCAGAATACATCTATTATAACGTCATTGTTCAGGATTTCGCAACGCGAAATCCTGAACAGCAGCGTTTCTCGCGTCGGGATACAGCAACGCACCGCCCGGCCGCCATCACACACACCCGGCACCGGCCTAGTACAGCGTGCACGAAATACCTAGTCGAAGTACTTGTCTGAATTTCCATCTGCCGCGTTGTCGTCAATCGGCATAGCCACCGCTATGCCAGCCGCAAGGGCATAAGCGATTCGCATGCTGCTGAAGCAGCGGCTCTCTGCGCATCACGCCTCCGCCTTGCAGCTGAAAATT
>CAZFPA010000056.1:0-11682 GCA_964520975.1 uncultured Selenomonadaceae bacterium
TCGACGGAACCGTGTAGCCATATACGCCGCTGGAAGGACGAACTTCCGGAAGCATCGTTTTCGGAACTGTGAGATAGGAAAGAAGCTGATCATCCCAATGCAGTTCTCTGATATTATACATAAGAGTACGCGAAGCGTTGGAGTAATCTGTAACATGAGCTTTGCCGCCCGTGAGTTTCCAGATGAGCCAGCAGTCAATCGTACCGAAAATCAGGTCGCCAGCTTCAGCTTTTGCTCTTGCACCTTCAACGTTATCGAGAATCCATTTGATTTTCGTGCCGGAGAAATAAGCATCAATGATAAGACCCGTCTTCTGCTTGAACTCGTCAACCAGGCCTTTTTTCTTGAGGTCTTCGCAGATAGGAGCCGTCTGACGGGACTGCCATACGATTGCGTTATAAACCGGACGGCCCGTGTTCTTATCCCAAACAACAGCGGTTTCGCGCTGGTTCGTGATACCGATTGCTGCGATATCGCTGGCAGTAAGACCGGACTGCTCAAGAGCTTCCTTCATAACTGTAGACATGCTGCTCCAGATCTCATCTGCATCATGCTCAACCCAGCCCGGGTTCGGGAAATACTGCGTGAATTCCTTCTGGGAAACACCAACGATTTTGGAGTTCTCGTCGAAGATGATTGCTCTGTTGCTCGTAGTACCTGCATCCAACGCCATTACATACTTTTTAGCCATTTTAATAATCCCCCTCTAAATTTTGCATTAATCAGGCATTTCCACCAATTATAGGTTTTAGAAAATGTCTGAATACAGCCGCTATTGGTATACCAAAAATGTGTATAAACTATAGCAAAATCATTCTGGATTTTCCGTCGGAACATAAGGTTAAAAAAAGAGAAGCCTCCTACATGTCGTGTCGGTAAAATCCCTACGATAAAATCCCATCTCCTCCTTTCAGAGAATTTATATGAGCAAGCAGCCCGGTGACAGCGGCAATACCCTAGCGGCAGGCAGCGCCGCTGTCCGAAGCTGTCCAGCGCAGGCCGTCCAGCTTCTACCCATTCTGCTTATTTCATCAAAGGAACTTTATTTCTTGAATCTCTTATAGGCCTTTGCCAGGAGCTGAATCGGATGGCAGACCTTGGCATGAGTGGCATGAACAATCTGCATACGGCAGGTACCGCAATCGCAGACAACCTCATTGGCACCGCTCTCCTTGATTCTGTTGAAGAGCTCCTCGCCAACCTTCATGGAAATCTCATACTTTTCTTTCTTGAAGCCGTAGCTACCGGACATGCCGCAGCAGCCAGCATCGGCGTTCTCGATCTCAATTCCAACCATGTCCTTGAGCATCTTGTAGGCTGGCAGGCCGATTGCCTGCGCACGCAGATGACACGGTGCATGATAGATATATTTCTTATCTTTCTTGCCAACGAAGTCATGGGAAAGCTTGCCCTTTTCTTCGAGGATTTCCAGATATTCAAAAGCGTCATAGACGTTCTGTGCGGCGTCAACCATATCCTGCTGGCTGAAGAGCTCCGCATATTCCTGCTTGAGCATGAGCGAGCAGCTGGTGCAGCACGCAACAACCGGGTAGCCCTTGGACTGCCAGTACTTGATGCGCTCTACATTCTTGTGGGCATGCTCCTCAGCTTCATCGAGATAGCCGGTTACGACGAGCGGCGAACCGCAGCATACAAAGGCTTCATCAACCAGGACCTCGATGTGGTTAGCCTGCATGACCTTTACAAAAGCCACGCCGACCTCAGGATCATTCGCGTTGATGTAGCAGCCCGGGAAGAATACGACCTTGTCCGGATAAGAAGTCTGCTTGATCTCCTTGAACATATCCATGAAGTATTTCGGTGCATAAGCAGGCATATCGCGCTTGCCGGCAAGTCCCATCATGTCCAGCACGCCAAAGGCTTTGCCGAGAGACATACCGAGATTCGCAAATGTCTTGCCGAGCGGAATTGCATCCAGCTTCTTGGCCATATCCTCGCCATGAGCGAGCATCTGATCGCGCTGGGAATGCGGATGCGTGCGATAGTACTTCGCGCGCTCGAGCATGTTCAGTGTGGATACAGATACACCCGACGGGCAGGTGATATCGCAGTTTTTGCAGTTCGAGCAAAAATCCAAAGTGTTCTCTACATCGTTCGCATCGGAGAAGTGCATGCGATTATGTGCCGGGCCGACGAATTTCGGTCCTTTATATTTACGTTCAGCTTCAGTGACCGGGCAGTTTGCAATGCAGGATGTGCAGGCAAGGCAATTATCCGCCGAATCTCTAGCTCTCTCTTCTATTTCCATCTTCATACCCCTTTCCATCATGCCATAGCCGCTTTATAGGCAGATGACAAAGCAACGCCGTTGCCAGAATGTTCAAAGCAGAAATCATAGCCGCTCAAATCGCGTCCGACAACATAAACGTTCTCGAGTACGCAGTTACCCGCCTCATCGACGGCCCGGAGCGATGCGTCTGTTCTCACGCCAGCTTTGGCAAAGGTCTGCTTCTGCGAGGAGAAGAGCTGTTCGTTGACCCATCTTTCCTCAACGCAGTCCGCCTCTACCGGCAGGCCGAATACGACCTCATTGGTCTCGCCAAAATCACGCATGGTGATACCGCCGCTATAGAAGCCGCCTGTTGCGAGTATGAAGCGATCCGCCTCATATTTCTTGTCGCGGACTTCGCCGCCAGCTACGACAGCCTTGCAAACCTTACCGTCAACGACCGAACCATGCGCCTTGATATTCTCAACAACTTCAACGCCATGCTTGCGCAGTGCGTTCAGCAGCATATCGCGTACGCGAAGGCCATTTGTGGAAGGCGGCATGCCAGTGGTCTCAACCACCGGGCAGCCAAGAGCAGCAACGAACTTCTTGTAAACGTCATTGCCTTTGGTACCGAGGATTGCCGGTACAATGAACACCTTGCCGCTGCCTGCCTGGGATTTGAGCTGGCTTACAGCCTCGCCGAAGCCCTTCTCCGTATCCATCCAGCGAGCTACATCGAGGGTCGTGAGATCACGGCCGCCCGTGATGTGCGTATCGAGCGTGCAGGTGGTATATTTCTTATCCTTGCCAAGCCATTCCGGCAATGTCTTTGCAACGAGGTCTACATAGTAGTCCTTGAGGTCCTTGACGCCGACGAGAACGATCTCGGCTGCATCAAAGCACGCATTGCCCTGCATGGATTCCGGCACGAGGCAGGTCGGCTTCATCGTGCCGACAGCCGTGACAATCCACTGCTGCTTGTCGAGGGAGCCAACAAACGGCAGGCCCTCTTTTTCCGTGAAGTCCAGGAAGAATTTCACAGCATCCTGAATGCTCGGGATACCGATCTTCTTGTACGGATGCTCGGCCGGTACAGTGGCCAGAGCCTGGGCCGGCGAAGCAACAGCTGCGCCCTTTTCATCATAGCCAATGATATCTACGACACCGCTGTTGAGCGGAAACGTGCCCGCACCATAAGAAAGCAGTGTAACCTTTTTATTTTTCTCAGCACTTACGAGCGCTGCAATCAAACCGGCAAATCCGCTGCCGATAACAACTACATCTGATTTGCTCATTCCGGTCTACCTCCATTTACGTTAAACACCAATTCATAAAGGCCTCTGGTCATTTCAGTCTCACGCAGAGTCTTGCCTGACATAACCGGACGAATGCCCTTCCATCTTGCCTGGAGGAAGCCCTTCATCTGACCCAGCGGATCCTTGGAGGCTTCGAGATTATCGAAACGGGAGAGTGCAGCTGCACTGCGCAGTGCACAGAAGTTGCCCTGGCAGGTTCCCATGCCCAGGCGGGTTCTTCTTCTCACATCGCTGATGATATGGCTGGTCGGCAGAGCAGCGATTTCCTCAAGCTCGGCGAGTGTAACGTTCTCACATTCGCAGATGACTTCGCGGGTCTCCGGCTTCTCTTCCATTCTCTTGACGACATTGCTGAAGCGTTCCGTACCAAGACGGGTTGCTGCAAGGTTGACGCCGAATGCCGGGAAGTATTTGCGAGCGGCCTTCTTCTCTGCATCCGGAACTTCCGGAACCAGAGCCTCTTCGGCTGTACGGCATTTTTCGTGATTGCCGAGCTTCGGGCAAAGCTTGTCGCAGAGCTTCTCAGCCATGAGACGATACGTAGTGAACTTACCGCCGCAGATGGTCATCATGCCCTTCAGGCCCTCATCCTCATGATCGAGGATAACGAATCCGCGGGAAGCATTACGGCCTGTATCACCCGATGCGCTGTAAAGCGGACGGGAGCCGGCGAATACACGCAGGATACGATAGTCGCGCAGGCGCTCAAACACCTGTACACCGGTCTTCATGAGGTTCTCGACCTCATCCCAGGAAGTATGCGTATCTTCCGGATCTGGAATCGTGATGGAAGAAGTACCGAGAATCGTAATCGAGCCATGCGGTACGAAAATATCACCATCAGCCGGCTTGCGCAGACGGTTTACAACACGGCTGGCAATACGCTGATTGAAAGCGATGAGTGTGCCCTTGGAAGGCTTTACATTGACCTCGAGGCCGGCGAGCTCGGAAACAAATCCGCACCACGGACCCGAAGCGTTGACCAGCATATCGCAGCCGATCACATATTCTTCTTTAGAGAAATAGTCGCGTACATTGACGCCCTTTACGACACCGTTTTCGACAACAATGCCGATGGCCTCTGTATAGGTCTTTACACGGCCGCCGTAGCGCTTTGCCGACTCAACATTCTGCCAGGACATGCGGAAACCATCGATAGCGGCATCCGGCACACGATAGGCAGCGACGAGCTTCGGTGAAAGATTCGGCTCAATGCGTCTCGCTTCTTCCGGGCTGATCTGGATGGCTTCGATGCCGCTGGCTGCACAACCCGCAACCCACTTCTGCTCGAATTCCGGATCATCGCCATCGAGGCGTACAAAAAGGCCCTCTGTAGCTTCTACACAGGACGTACCGATCTTACGCAGGATCGTGTTCTCAATGATACACTCTCTTGCAGCTTCCTGGTCCTTTACCGCATATCTTGCACCGCTATGCAGCAGGCCATGGTAACGCGAGCTGGCGCCGTTTACCATATCACGCTTTTCGATCAGCAGAGCGTCCACGCCGCGCATCGACAAATCGCGCAAAATACCAACACCAGTAGCTCCGCCACCAATAATGACGACTGTAGCTTTTTCCATAACAATCCCCCATTTTCCCGTAATACTAAAGGTAATCGCCGCATCCTATACACAAGAGAATGCCGATCCCTTCTCTGGCTCCCCCCTGGGACATCACGGCTGCCCCGCAGCCAAATGCTATAATTGCAGGATACGAAAAACACTTTAAAAGAATAAATTTACAGCAAAGGTGCACCGTCTGCCTGAAATTATGTTCAGTGGACTTTTCGCCGTTCCGACGCCCGCAACCGCAGGCGTTTCCTGGCTCTAATCGCCAAATCTTCATGACATGCACCGTTGAATGATTTTTCATATTTTTTGCATTTCCACGTTTTTGTTCATAATGTAAAAATGCATCAATACAAAATTTCATCTTTATGAATTATCTTATAACATTATTGGTAATTAGTCAATACAAAATAATATATATATTTTTATATTTTCTCATAATTCACTTTTCTCCTCCGCACAAATGTAAAAACCAAAACTATTTCTCATAGTTTCCCTTCAATATAATATCCGCTAAAACCAGCCAAGGAATCACTCTTGCCCCAAAATCATTTTCGCTAAAAACTCCAGGCTTTCCTTTTACTGCCTTTCCCTGTATAATTTTATAGGTAGCAGAATTTTGCCCACGCGATGAAAAAGTATGCTCGCGATCGGTTGTACAGATGTAAGTTTTCATTGACGTAACGCGCAAGCTATGCTAATATCTAAAACATATAGGAATACAATGAATTATCGGGAAGTGAATAATCTATGATCAAGCTTTCTCATATCGAGAAGACATATGAGAGCCCCTCCGGTCCTGTATATGCCCTGAAGGGCATCGATCTCACCATTGAACGCGGTGAGATCTACGGGATCATCGGCCTCAGCGGAGCCGGAAAATCCACATTGATCCGCTGCATCAACATGCTTGAGCGGCCCACGAGCGGCCAGGTCATCGTGGACGGCCAGGACCTTACCGCCATGAACGAGTCGGCATTGCGCAAGGCCCGCAAGAACATCGGCATGATTTTCCAGCACTTCAACCTGCTGTCCTCGGCCACCGTCTACGATAACGTGGCATTTCCGCTGCGCCTGGCGCATCTGCCGGAAAAGGAGATCCGTACCAAGGTCCAGCCGCTGCTGGAGCTGGCCGGTCTCGCCGACAAGGCCCATCAGTATCCATCGCAGCTTTCCGGCGGTCAGAAACAGCGGGTAGGCATCGCCCGGGCACTGGCCAGCGAACCAAAGATACTGCTCTGCGACGAGGCCACCTCGGCCCTCGATCCGCAGACGACAAAATCCATCCTGCAGCTCATCCGCGACATCAACCAGAAGCTCGCCCTGACCGTTGTCGTCATTACACATGAAATGCAGGTCATCAAGGATATCTGCGACAAGGTCGCCGTCATCGAAAACGGCGTCATCGCGGAAAAGGGCAGCGTCCTCGAGGTCTTCACGAACCCGCAGAAACCGCTCACGAAGGAATTCATCAGCGTGCTGCTCAGCAATGAGCTGCCTACGGCCTTCCGCGGCAATGCCGTATCCGAGGTCCCCATTCCCGGCAGCTATCTGCTGCTGCGCCTCACCTTCATCGGTGAATCGGCGGACGATCCGGTCATCGCCGGCATGATCCGTCAGCATGATATTGAAGTTACCCTGCTCTTCGGCAATCTCGATCAGATCAAAAGCACGCCGTACGGCCGCATGATCATCGGTGTGACAGGCGAACAGGCAGAAATTGACCGTGCCCTGGCCTACCTGCGGCAGCGCGATCTCAAAGTGGAGGTGATTGGTTATGTCCAGCGACATGATTCCACTCATCAGTAAGGCCCTGGGCGAGACCATCTACATGGTAGCCGTCTCCATGGTCGTAGCTACGATCATCGGTATCCCGCTCGGTGTATTGCTGCACACGACCGGGAAAAATCAGATTCTGGAATGCCGGCTGCTGAACCGGGTCACTGCCGGTATCGTCAATGCTGTCCGTTCGATTCCCTTCATTATCCTCATGGTCGCAATCATCCCGCTGACCCGGCTGCTTGTAGGCAGTTCCATCGGCACGACTGCCGCCATGGTCCCGCTCATCATCGCCTCGGTGCCGTTCATCGGCCGCCAGGTCGAGACCTCCCTGAAAGAGGTCCCGGAAGGCATCGTTGAGGCGGCGCTCTCCATGGGTGCCACGCCGCTGCAGATCATCTGGCGCGTACTGCTTCCGGAGGCCATGCCGGGCATCATCGCTCAGCTCACAACCGTCATCATCAGCCTCGTCGGTGAATCCGCAATGGCAGGTGCCATCGGCGGCGGCGGCCTCGGTGACCTCGCAATCCGCTATGGCTATCAGCGCTTCCGTCCGGAAATCATGATTGCCACCGTCATCATCCTCATCGTACTCGTTCAGGTCGTACAGTTTGCAGGCAATCTGCTGGCGAAACGCCTGAACAAAAAATAGCATTCAACCGATTTCATCGGTTTGGATAGATTCATTATATTAAAGGAGGATTCCCCATGAAAAAATTTGCCGCTCTTATTGCATCTCTTTTGCTGGTCGTATTCGCTGTCGCTGGCTGCGGCAGTGACAACAAACAGGCTGCCAGCAGCTCCTCATCTTCGTCCAGCCAGGGCAAGGTCCTGAAGGTCGGCGCGACTGCCGTCCCCCACGCTGAAATCCTGGAGGTTGTAAAGCCGCTGCTCGCGAAGGAAGGCATTGACCTGCAGATCGTCGAGTTCAGTGATTATGTACAGCCGAACCTCGCGCTCAATGACAAGGAACTCGATGCGAACTTCTTCCAGCACGCACCGTATCTGGAAAACTTCATGAGCGAACACAGCGACGTGAAGCTTGCCAATGCCGGTGGCATCCATATCGAGCCGATGGGCATCTACTCAAAGAAGATCAAGTCCCTCAACGAGCTCAAGGATGGCGCTTCCATCGCGCTGCCGAATGACCCGACCAACGGTGGCCGTTCCCTGCTGCTGCTTGAAAAAGCCGGCCTGCTGAAGCTCAAGGACGGCGTCGGCGTAAAGGCAACCGTCCAGGACATCACAGAAAATCCGAAGCATCTGCAGTTCAAGGAAGTCGAAGCCGCGCAGGTTCCGCGTACCCTGGATGATGTCGATGCCGCTGTCATCAACACGAATTTCGCGATGCAGGTCAATCTCGTACCGACGAAGGACGCTCTGCTCATGGAAGACAGCACTTCGCCTTACGTGAATATCGTTGCAGTCCGCGCCGGTGATGAAAGCCGCCCGGAAATCCAGGCTCTCATGAAGGCTCTGAAATCCGACGAGGTCAAGCAGTTCATCAACGATAAATACAAGGGTGCTGTAGTTCCGGCATTCTAAGGAACCAACCCAGGCCCTGAACCGATGCAGTTCATCTGCATCGGTTTTTTTCTGCCCGCAGACAGCCCGTATCGCTATTCGGTTTTTCTATAGGAGACAGACTTTTCTGTTCTGCCAGGAGGATTTTGTCCACGCAGCGCGAACTCCTTATGATATGTGAATCGTCCGATAATTGCCAACAATCTACACAAGTCCACTGACGTGCAACAAATTAGTATACAAGCTATAACATTTTTATCATATATCCTATCAGTATATGCCAGTATTGTATATTTAAACATAAATTTAAATAAATTTACAAAAATAGTGGATTTAATCGCTTATTTTTGCTATTATTGTAAAAGTACGCTAAATATATTTATGCCTTTTATACAATTCAGTATACACAGAAAGAACATTGGAGGGACAAGTATGAAATCCGACATTACCATTAAAATGGCCCGGTGCAAAGGCTGCGGTATCTGCGTCGCGTTTTGCCCGAAGCAGGTGCTGGCTCTTGATGAGCTGGGAAAGGTCCATGTAGCCAAGGGCGAAGATTGCATCGCCTGCGGGCAGTGCGAGCTCAGATGCCCGGACTACGCAATTTTTGTAGATAAGAAGGTGGCACAATGAATAAACCAAGACTTATGCAGGGCAACGAAGCTTGTGCGGAAGGTGCACTGGCTGCAGGCGTCCGTTTTTTTGCCGGCTATCCCATCACGCCATCGACCGAAATCGCTGAAACCATGGCCAAGCTGCTGCCGCAGCACGGCGGCAAGTTCGTCCAGATGGAGGATGAAATCGGCAGCATCGGCGCCATTCTCGGCGCTTCCCTGGCTGGAGAAAAAGTGCTGGACGCAACGAGCGGACCGGGCTTCTCTCTCAAGCAGGAGCTCATCGGCTACGCGGCCTGTGCTGAGATTCCGGCTGTCATCGTAAACGTCCAGCGTGTCGGCCCGTCCACGGGCCAGCCGACATCCCCCTCGCAGGGTGATGTGATGCAGGCCCGCTGGGGCACCCATGGTGACCATCCGGTCATCGCGCTCGCTCCCTGGACCGTACGCGAAACCTTCGACGCCACAGTCATGGCGGTGAACTACGCGGAGCGCTTCCGCACACCGGTCATCCTGCTCATGGATGAGATTGTCGGCCATCTGCGGGAAAAGGTCGTACTGCCGGAGGCGGATGAGATTGAGATCTATCCGCGCCGCAAGCCGACCTGCACGCGCGCGGAGGGCTACAAGCCCTTTACGCCGGACAAGGATCTTGTCCCGAATGTCGCTGACTTCGGCACCGGCTATCATATCCATGTCACGGGCCTTATCCACGATGAGACAGGCTTCCCTTCCGGCAGCCCCAAGGTCACTGAGGAGGCCATCCGCCGGCTGCATCAGAAAATCGAGATTGCCCAGGATGAAATCACCCATTACGATGAATTCTTCATGGACGATGCCGAATACGCGGTGGTAGCCTTCGGCGGCACCGCACGTACGGCTTACGAGGCTGTCGAGGCAGCCCGCGCCAAGGGTCTCAAGGTCGGCATGATCCGCCTTATGACCATCTGGCCTTTCGCTGACAAGGTCATCCGCGCTCTCGCGGCCAAGGTCAAGGGCATTCTGGTCCCTGAGCTCAACTACGGCCAGCTCGTCGGCGAGGTGGAACGCGCCGCCGGCGGCCAGTGCCCGGTAGAGCTGCTGGCTAAATACAATATGGAAATCTTCACGCCAAAGGAAATCGAAGGCGCGATTGAAAAGCTTTGTGCGGGAGGTAAAGCATAATGGAAAGATCCTATGAAAAATATTTTCGCCAAAACCGCCTGCCGCATCTCTGGTGTCCAGGCTGCGGCAACGGCATCGCCATGAAGGCTATCGTTCAGGCCATTGAAAAGAAAGGCCTGTCCCAGGACAACACCGTCATCGTTTCCGGTATCGGCTGCTCTTCCCGGGCTTCCGGCTACATGGATTTCGATACGCTCCATACGGCCCATGGCCGCGCGATTCCGTTTGCCACGGGCATCAAGCTCGCGCATCCGGAGCTCAATGTCGTCGTCATCACAGGCGACGGTGACTGCACCGCGATCGGCGGCAACCATTTTATCCACGGCTGCCGGCGCAATGTTGATCTCACGGTCGTACTTTTCAACAACAACATCTACGGTATGACCGGCGGCCAGGCTTCGCCGATGACGCCGCTGCATAAAAAGGCTACGACGGCACCCTACGGTACGGTGGACCGTCCCTTCGATGCCTGCCATCTGGCCGAGGCTTCCGGCGCAACCTATGTCGCGCGCAGCACCGCCTTCCATGTCCAGCATCTGACCGATATGATTGCCCAGGGCTTTGACAATCAGGGCTTCTCCTTCATTGAAGCAGTCGTCCAGTGTCCGACCGCCTATGGCCGCAAAAACAAGATGGGCGCTCCCGCGGATATGATGAAGTGGATGCGTGACAGCGCTGTCATGAAAGCGGCCTGGGATAAGCTGCCCGAGGAGAAGAAGGAAGACAAGTTCCCCATCGGTCTGCTGTATCAGGCAGCATACGAGGACTATACAAGTGCCTACGATGAGGTCATCCACAACGCAGGAGGCGATACGAAATGAAGCAGATCAGACTTTCCGGCTCCGGCGGACAGGGTGTCATCACCGCCGCTATCATTCTCGCTGAGGCCGCAGTAAACGAGGGCAAGGAAGCAGTCCAGTCCCAGTCCTACGGCCCGGAGGCCCGCGGCGGCGCCTCGAAGGCTGAGGTCATCATCTCCGACCAGCCCATCTATCATCCAAAGGTGCTGGCCCCGGGACTCGTTCTCGCGATGACACAGAAGGCCGCGGATAAATACTACAAAGATCTCCGCACGGATGGTACGCTGGTGCTCGATAGTGACCTCGTACCGGAACCACCGGATTTCCCGCATGTCATCCGCATACCGATCACCAAGCTGGCAGTCGAAGAGGTCGGCAAGTCCCTCTTCGCCAATATCGTCGCACTGGGTGCGCTCGTGCGCATCACGGGCATCGTGGATTTTGATACAATCAAGACCTGCGTAGCTCATCGGGTTCCGCCCCATACGGTTGACAAGAACATGCAGGCACTGCAGGTCGGCTGGGATGCCGCCGCCAAGGCCTGAAACTAAACTACCATGACAAATAAAAGGGAAGCTTCCTCGTGGAAGCTTCCCTTTTTGTCTCTTTTAGTCATCCGCTTTCAAAATGCCGTTCTGATAGGCCAGCAGCAGATTATAGAGGTCTGTTACCTCCTCCTGG
>CAZFPA010000057.1:0-1820 GCA_964520975.1 uncultured Selenomonadaceae bacterium
TGTAATCGACAGGGAATCCACACCCGTACCCACGAGCTGGGTACCATAAATCGAATACACTTCCTGCGCGTTCGTGGCTGCCTGGTTCACGCTCTGGCGTGAATAGCCGGTCGTGCTCGCATTGGATATATTATGTCCTACTGTATCCAGGGAAAGACGGTTCGTGTTGATACCGCCTACCATGGTATTGAGTCCGGCAAAGGTCGATCGCATATTTATCACTCACTTCTATATATTCGTATCAAACATCTTCATGCCGCCATCCGGCTGTGCCGGCTGCCCGCCCGAAGCCCCGTAGGTGGTCCCGGCAGTAGCCTGTGTAATTACATTGATATTGAAATCAATATACTGCATGTTGCGCTTCAAAAGCTCCTGGTTGCGTCCATTGAGTTTTTTCAAACCTTTCATGACCTGCTGCAGTTTCTCCAGCAGGTGAAGCGCCATTTCCTTTTCCCGTGATGTTGGCTGCTTGGCAATGGCCTCGCTCAAATCACGGATTCCCAGTGTTCGCAGCAGCTGTATCTTGGCCGCCTCACTTTTCTGCAGGCTGACCAGCAGCGGCTCCATCTCGGCTGCCGCAGCTCCCGAGGCAGCGGCTGCATGCTTTACCAGGTTCTGCTGCTGTTTCTGGCTGATTTCCAATATCCGGCCGCAGAGTATGAGCTGCTGCCGCAAGATTTCTATAATTTCCTTCATTCGCAGTTCCTCACGCTTTGAAATCAAAATTTTTGCTGTGGGAAACCATTTCCTGGCCCTTGCCGCCATACACCGGCTCTACCGCCGATCCACCAAGCTGATTCAGCCGATAGTTTACAGCATTCAGAGCGCCATTGATGAGCACCTGATTATTGTCCCCGGCCTCCTGTACCTCGGCAATGAGCTTTGACAGGCTCTCATGCAGCTTGCGCAGCCGGTCGGCCATCGCAAAGGAAGGCGCGCGACCAAAAACCTCAGCCATCTTCGTATCCGGCTGGATTTCCGGCTCTGCCGCCGCCAGCTTCCGCAATACATCCTGACGGTGCTGCTCGGCCTTATGGATACGGGAAAGGACCTTTTCCTCCAGGTCGACGACCTGTTCCAGACCTTTCATATCGACAGCCACGAGTACAGCCCGTTTTTTCCTGCTGAGCTCCAGCATTGACTGATAGCCCTGCTGAATTTCCTCAAGTACATCGATGAGTTCCTGCCACATAAAAATGATTCCTCCTGATTAGTAGCGCGTCTGCAGCATTTTCGCTGCCAAAGCCTGAGCATCTACATTATAGGTTCCCGCTGCAATCTGATTTTCGTAGAAAACCACCTTGTCCTGACGGACATCTGTCGAGGCATCCTTAGCCTTCTGCAGGGCCGCGCTGAAGCTCTGTGCCTGCGAGGATAATACGATCTCATCCTTGCTGCTCACCGCTGCAGCAGTGCCTGTGGTCTTTCTCACGGACGTCTGCTGCGATGCATATACACCCGCCACGCCTGCCTGAATGGAATTATTGATAATCATGCGTTTCACCGCCCTTCCTGCTGTGGTATATCTAAAGACTCCGCATTGTGCCGCCGGAGATGAATCCTTTCACTGCCTTTATTTTTTATACCTTCGGTAATGTATCGAAAAAAAAAGCAGGAATCTTAACTCCTGCTTTTCAGCTAAAAACAACGATTATATTATTTTATCGTAAAATATCTTTGATTTACTTTCGTTTACGTCTATTTATAGTTGCACTTCCATCCTCATCCTGACGCGTATACATGCCATGGCTGCGGTCCGTCGGCGTTACAACGCGCTTGCTTCTCACTGCCGCCACCTGCTGCATCAGATCCGCATTGCA
>CAZFPA010000057.1:1920-11626 GCA_964520975.1 uncultured Selenomonadaceae bacterium
TTCCATATAAAGTTTGCCGCAGACCGGGCAATTCCCAATTTTCCCCATCTTTATCACTCCTGGTTCATAGCTTTATCATATCTTACGACTCATTATAACGCCATTGTTCAGGATTTCGCAAGAGAAATCCTTCCCATCAGCGTTTCAACGAGGCGGGAGATATCAACTCACCGCCTCTTATCTCCGTTCGCGCCAGCCACCTGCAGAGGTGGAGGACATCTTGTTCCGAGTTATAATAGATTTTCGGGGTTTTCACAATAGCAGTTATTTGCGTCCACTGGCCAAAACCAGGATTGTCACGCCAGCGGCACCCGACGCTTGCAGGACTTTAGTGCATGCCTCTAAAGTTGCCCCGGTCGTGAGGATATCGTCGACCAGCAGCACCTGCTGTCCCTGGACCGATATCCCCGCCCGCAAAGCAAAGGCTCCACGGACATTTTCCTGCCGCTGCCGGGCATCGAGACCATACTGCGGCTGCGTACTGCGCCTGCGGCAAAGGGCGTCCGCCCAGGCTATGCCGCGGCCTTCCAGCCATTCCCGGAAGATGAGCTCCGCCTGATTGAAGCCGCGCTGCTTATGACGCGCGACGTGCAAAGGGACAGGAACTGCGAGCGCTGCCTGCCAAAGCTCCGCAGGCAGGCGTTCCGCAGCCGCCTGCAGCAGCGTCTGGATGGCCGGCAGTGCCGCACGGTCCCGCTGGAATTTCAGCCGACGAATGAGGTGGCGCAGGCCTCCATCGTAGCCGCCTACAGCCCAGGCACCGCCCGTCACCAGCCGCGCCATATCCGGTGCCAGTGGCAGCCGCCGCACCTGCAGCGTTTTTCCCAGGCAGTCCGGGCACCACTGTCCAGCCATTTCGACAAAGCAGCGGCAGCCCGCACAACGCGGTGGAAACAGAAAATCCAGTACAGCCTGCCATAAGGATTTCAGCATGATACCCTCCCTTTACAGCTGATGGCAGAGGCGTTCCGCCAGCAGCGTATATCGCTTTTTCGTGCGGTCATTTTCCACCGCGGTACGCAGGGCGGCCTTGCTGCCGAGCAGGATGACGCGCTTTCTGGCACGTGTCACCGCTGTATAGAGCAGGTTGCGCTGCAGCATCACATGATGACCGGGAACCAGCGGCAGCAATACAACCGGGTACTCGCTGCCCTGGCTCTTATGCACGCTCATGGCATAGGCAAGCTGCAGTTCCCCCAGCTCGTTCTTCTCATAGTCCACGGCCTGCTCCTCACTGTAGCGCACCGTGACCTGATCCGCCTCCAGTCGCTCGATGAAGCCGATATCTCCGTTGAATACCTGCTTGGCGTAATTGTTGCGGATCTGCATGACCTTGTCTCCCAGCCGAAAGGTCTGCGCACTGTTCACGAATTCTGCCTTATGGGCAGCCGGAGGATTCAGCGCTTTCTGCAGCAGGCGATTGAGGTTCTCCACGCCACAGTCCTGGCGATGCATAGGCGAGAGCACCTGCACATCCTCCAAAGGGGAATACCCTTCCGCCGGCAGGCGCTGCTGGCAAAGCTCGACGATCTGCTGCGCCGTCTGGCCGGAGTCCGCAATCTCCAGGAATTCGAATTCACTGTCCGGCACGCACTCAGGCATGCGGCCGGCATTGATTGCATGCGCATTGAGCACGATACGGCTCTCACCCTCCTGCCGGAATACCTCGGTGAGGCAGACGCTCGGCAATACGCCGGAGCGCAGAATATCCTTGAGCACCGAGCCCGGCCCTACGGCTGGAAGCTGGTCGACATCACCGACCAGGATCACATGGCAGCCCTGCGGTACCGCGGCAAGGAAATGCTGCATGAGTACGATGTCCATCATGGACACCTCATCGAGGATAATGACATCGGCCTCCAGCTGCTCATCCGAGTCCTTGGCAAACATGGCGCCGCCCGCCTCATTGCGGCCGCCCTGTGCCTCCAGCAGGCGATGGACGGTGAGTGCCCGTCGGCCCGTCGTTTCCGATAGACGCTTGGCGGCCCGCCCGGTCGGGGCCCCGAGCAGAATCTGCAGGCCCTGCAGTTCGAGAACGTCGAGCATACCGCGCACAACCGTAGTTTTTCCTGTCCCTGGTCCACCGGTGAGCACAAAGATACCATGCTCCAGAACTGCCTCAACGGCCTCCCGCTGGCGCTCGGCCAGCGAAATGCCGGAGGCCTCCTCCCACTGGGCCACAAGCCCGGCACGGTCTTCGACCGCCAGGGGTTCGGCCTTTTGCTGCAGCATGAGCAGCATTTCAGCGGTCTGCTTTTCCGCCTGATACAGATAGGGCGGGTAGATCAGGATACGTCCACCGGAGGATTCCATCGCCAGCCGCTCCATCTTGAGCTGCCGGCCAAGTACTTCCCGCACATCCTCACGCGGTACGTAGAGAAGCTTCGCCGTCCGCTCGATGAGCGGCTCCTCCGGAATGCAGCAATGGCCGGACAGCGAGATCTGCAGCAGGGCATAGTCGATGCCGGCGGCGATGCGCTTGGCATCCTCCCGCTCGATCCCGACGCCTGAAGCAATCGCGTCCGCGGTCGCAAAGCCGATACCATCAACCTCCCGGGCCAGGCGATAGGGGTCCGTTTCGAGCACGTCCAGAGCAAAGGAACCATAGCGGGCAAAGATCCGGGCCGCATAGGTCCCGGATACGCGGTGGCTTTCGAGCCAGACCATGATATCCCGCAGCTCGGCCTGTTCTTTATAGGAAGCGTAGATTTTTTCCGCTGTCTTTTTGCCGATTCCCTCTACCGCCGTCAGCCGGCCGGGATGGTTTTCGATGATGTCCAGGGTATCCGCCCCGAATTTCTGCACGAGCCGTCGCGCCATTGCCGGCCCGATGGCCGCGATGGCCCCGGAAGCCAGAAAACGTTCAATGCCCGCGGCACTTGTCGGTGCGGCCACAAGCATGTGCTCTGCCTTGAACTGGTCGCCAAAGCGCGGGTGAGTCACCCACTGTCCCTTGAGGGTAAGCAGCTGCCCAATGAGCGGCGCCGGAGCGTTCACAGTCACGCTCACCAGACCGTTCTGCCGCTCCGGGCGAAGCCGGAATACAGCAAAGCGTCCGTCCGGGCTCGCAAATATGACGTTTTCCACTACGCCTTCCAATTCTTCCATAAAATAATACTCCTCAGACCACAAATTTAGACAGTTCCATATAACGCGAAACAAGGTGTCCCCAGCCTCGGCAGGTGCGGGCGCAAACGAAAATACGAAACGAAACCTTGCCCCATGGCGTTATAAAACATGATTTCATAGTATCATTTCCTTTTTCCGCTGTAAAGTCTCATAGAGAAAGAATGTTCGGTTTTTACGAAAACCTCTGCCTATAGATTAAAAAACATAAATATTTTTGAAAAATACAAGACAAGACTTTATATTTATGGTATGATATATAGCATGTCATTTATATATACTTTTGTCCACTGTAAAAAGACACTAGGAGGATTTATCCATGGAAAATTTTATCCCGATTCTCAATGCTATTGACTCATTCATGTGGGGCCCGCCGCTGATCACACTGCTGGTCGGCACCGGTATCTATCTGACCATCCGCCTCGGTCTGCTGCAGGTTGTCCGCCTGCCGCTGGCACTTTCGCTGATCTTCCGTGCGAAGAACAAAGGCGAGGGGGATGTGTCGAGCTTCAAGGCACTCTGCCTGGCCCTGGCCGCAACGGTCGGTACCGGCAATATCGTCGGTGTTGCTACCGCCGTCAAGGTTGGCGGCCCTGGCGCCCTCTTCTGGATGTGGGTAGCCGCCTTCTTCGGCATGGCTACCAAATACGCCGAAGGCCTGCTGGCGGTGAAGTACCGTTCCACAGACGACAAGGGGGAGATTGCCGGCGGCCCGATGTTCTACATCGAAAACGGTATGGGCAAAAAATATCGCCCACTGGCGATTTTCTTCGCGTTCAGCTGTATCCTCGTCGCATTCTTCGGCATCGGCACCTTTCCACAGGTCAATGCCATCGTCGACAGTGTAAACATTTCCTTCGGCGTGCCAAAATACGCGACGGATATCGGCATTACGCTGCTCATCGCCGCAATCACGCTGGGCGGCATTCAGAGCATTTCCCGCGTTTCCGCGGCCATTGTTCCCTTTATGGCCGTCGCCTATCTGGTGATCTGCACCGGGCTCATTTCCCTGCATTTCGCTGATATCCCTGCGGCCATCTCACTCATCCTGGACAGTGCCTTCACCGGTACTGCTGCAGTTGGTGGTTTCGCCGGCTCCACGATCATGATTGCCATGCAGAATGGTATTGCCCGCGGCGTTTTCTCCAATGAGTCCGGCCTCGGCTCGGCTCCGATTGCCGCAGCGGCCGCAAAGACGAAATGGCCGGCAGAACAGGGTCTCATTTCGATGACGGGGACCTTCATTGATACCATCATCATCTGCTCCCTTACCGGCCTTACGCTGGTGCTCACGGGGGTATGGTCCGGTGATACCTCTGGAGCCGCCATGACTTCAGCTGCCTTTGCCGGCTCCTTCGGCGATATCGGCAGCCAGCTCCTGACACTGGCTCTCGTGCTCTTTGCGTTCACGACCATCCTGGGCTGGAACTACTACGGCGAACGCGCCTGCCTGTACCTGTTCGGCATCAAGAGCATCCTGCCCTATCGCCTGATCTTCATCGTCCTTGTAGCCTCCGGCGCCTTCCTGAAGCTCGAGGCCATCTGGGTCCTGGCTGATATTGTAAACGGCCTCATGGCCATCCCGAACCTCATCGCGCTCATCGCACTTTCCGGTGTTGTCGTCGCTGAGACAAAAGCCTACCTGGCCTATCGCCAGGCTGAAGATGCCAACGAGGATGCCAAGCCTGAAAGTTCCATACAATAATGGCACCGGCAGATTGAAAAAGCTTCCTTAGAAAAGATCGACATTGATAAAAAAACTGCGCTCCTCGCGCAGTTTTTTTGTGCCTTTTTCGCTATATTACATCGACAGCTTTTCCCATTTTTCATAGCGCTCTTCGATTTCTTTTTCCTTGGCCGCGTATTCCTCGGCAATTTCCTGGCTCTTGGCCGGATCACTCTGGATTTCCGGATCGTTCATCTGATATTCAAGTCCCTTGAGCTCAGCCTCCGCCATGGCGATCTCCGCTTCACAGCGTTGCAGAAGCTCGGTGCGCTTCGTATCGCTCATGCTGCGCACGGCTCCAAGCTCAGCCTGTCGCTTTGCCTCAGCGGCGGCTTCCTCCGCCGCTGCTGCCGGCTCTGGTGCTTCACTTTCCTCACGGACTGCCGCGGTCCTGGTCTTCGCAGCCCTGGCCTGTACCAGCTTTTCCTCCTCGGCGGCCTCCTCCGCGGCTTCTTTTTCGGCAATTTCCTTCTTCATTCGATAATAGCTGTAGTTGCCGCCATACTCCGTAAGCGCTCCGTCCTCCAGCTCCAGTGTGCAGTTCGCCACCTTGTCGAGGAAATAACGGTCATGCGATACGGCCAGGAACGTTCCCGGGAAGGCCATGAGCGCTTCCTCCACGGCCTCCTTGGCCGGAATATCCAGATGGTTGGTCGGCTCATCGAGCACGAGGAAATTCGCCCCCGTGAGCATGAGCTTCAAAAAGGCCACCCGCGACTGCTCCCCGCCGGAAAGCGAGCCAATCCGGCGATATACATCATCGCCGGTGAAGAGGAACGCTCCCAGATAACGCCGGGCCTGCTCCTCGGTGATCCCGTATTCGTACAACAGCTCATCGAGTATGGTATTTTCCATATGAAGGCCTTCATGCTGCTGGGAAAAGTAACCGATTTTCACCCGGCTGCCAATCTTCACGCGCCCCGTCGGCGATTCCAGCTCACCGGTGATCAGGCGCAGCAGCGTAGTCTTACCGACACCGTTCGGTCCGACGATGGCTACACCATCGCCCTTGCGGATCAGCATCGATAGGTGTGAAAAGATTTCCTGCTTTCCGAAGGCCACCGACACATCCTCCAGCTCCAGCACACGCTGCGCACACTCCGGCGGCGCATTGAGCGCAAAGTAGTTGAAGGCCGCGCTTTCCGGGGCCAGCACGATGCGCTCAAGCCGGTTCAGCTGCTTTTCGCGGCCGCGGGCCTGCTTGGACTTGATCCCTGCCTTGTAGCGGCGAATGTATTCCTCGGTCTTTTTGATATGATCCTGCTGCTTTTCATAAGCCGACTGCAGCGCAGCCCGCCGGTCGGCCTTGACCCGCATGAAGTACGTGTAGTTTCCCTCGTAGCTCGTGATGGTCTTATTCTCTATTTCAATGATACGGGTCGCTACCCGGTCCAGGAAGAACCGGTCATGCGAAATGAGCAGCACCCCGCCGGGGTAACTCTGCAAGAATCCCTCCAGCCATTCAATCATGCCGATGTCCAGATGGTTCGTCGGCTCGTCGAGAAAAAGGAAATCCGGTTCACGCAGCAGTGCCTTTGCCAGGCAGATGCGCGTGCGCTGCCCGCCGGAAAAATGCGCCACGTCCTTTTGAAAATCCTCGTCTGTGAAGCCGAGGCCAAAAGCTACCCGGCGGATACGGCTTTCATAGTCATAGCCGCCCAACTGTTCAAAGCGTTCGACAACCTTGCCGTAGGCAGCCAGCTTTTCCGCATCATGCTCCTGCGCGATGGATTTCTCCATGTCCCGCTTTTTTTCAGCCAACGCGATGATATCCGCAAACGCCCGCTTGAATTCTTCATAGAGTGTTCCGTCTCCAAAGACCGCCTGCTGCTCAACGTAGCCTACGGTATCCGCACTATCGAACTGAATAGTCCCGCCATCGTATTCCTCCTGCCCCATGAGACAGCGCATGAGCGTCGTTTTCCCCGCACCATTCGCGCCTACGAAGCCAACCTTGTCCCCGCGCGCAACCTCAAACTGCACATCGTGGAACAGCTCCTCTATGCCAAAGGACTTTGCCAGCCCTATCACCCGCAGCATTCCCATATTGTCACCCCAAAATCTTTCTCTTATCGAAAGAGAGTGCTGCCAGCAGCACTCTCTGTATGTTTGCGTATGGTTTACTTCTTGTAGTCCAGACCAATGTTTACCACTGCCTGCTTGCTCTCTCCGCCGCTCATGATTGTGCAGGGGAACGGCATGCCATAGAACAGATTCGTATTGGCTGAATCCGTAGTAATCGTCGTCTTTTCCCGCGAAGAGGTTTTTCCGGTTTCAACGCCGGAAATGATGAAGCCCTTTTTCCGCATCACATCCGCGACCTGTGCACCGGCGCCGTTGATGCCGCTGGAATTGATGACAAGCACGGATATCTTTTCCGGCTTATCGGCCACTGCTTTCTTGGCACTGCCGTTCTCGGAGGCCTCTTCAACGACCTGAATGCCCTTCGGCAGCGAGGATGCGTATTCCTTTACCGCCTCATCCGCCGCCGAAGCGATTTCGCCCTTCATTTCAATGCCCATCTGTGCGGCCAGCATGGTGCGAAGCCCCATGATATCCGGCAGCCAGTAGCTGATATCCTCGAGATAGGCCGGTTTCCCCGGTACCATTTCTGCCTGCAGACCGCTCTCACTGTCCTTCATCTTCTTCAGGATACCGGCCATATTGACCATATCCTTCACCGGCATATCCGTTTCGATTGCCGAGCTTACCTCTTCGATGATCTTCGGCAGCTTTGGCAGCACCTGCGGCGAAATCACCTTCGCCAGCACGGCCTTGATGAATTTCTGCTGCCGCGTGATGCGTCCGATATCGCCTTCGCCATCGCGATAGCGCACATACTGGATGGCCTTCTTGCCGTCCATGTGCTGCTCTCCCGGATAGAGGTCAATGACCAGCCCGCCATCATCATCCCAGGGGTCTTCATAGTGCATGCGCTTTTCTACATTGATATCTACGCCCCCCAGCGCATCGATGATGCGTTCAAAGGCCTTGATATCAATGAGCACATAGTAGTCCATCGGAACGCCCGTGAGCTTTTCCACCGTGGATTTTGTAAGCTCGTGGCCGCCAAAGGCATAGGCATGGTTGATTTTGTCGTAGCCATGTCCCTCAATCTGTACGCGGGTATCCCGGGGAATGGACAGGATATCCGCTTTCCCCTTGTCCGCATCAATGGCCGCAATCATCAATGTGTCGCTGCGCCCAACGTCATCGGCCCGGCGGTCAACGCCCATGATCATCACATGTACCGCAGACTTTGCAGCCATCATGCCCGGCTCCGTGGCACTGTGCCGTCCATTTCCCGGATGTATATAGCCATAAGCAGCGCCGGCAAATATCACCAGCAGAATAACGCCTAAAATAATCACTCTTTTATAGCTGCGCCGTCTTTTGCGCGTTTGACGCATGATCCATTCCTCTTTTCCTTCTGTTTCAAGCCTTTTTAGTATATCAAAAAAGAAAGAGTGTGGCAAACGCAGAATGCAAAAGCGAAGGAATGGTATGAAATACCCTTTCTTTTAAAATGAAAATATTGTATGATAGTAGAAATACTATAGAATTGGGTGTAAGGAATAATGATTAGCCTATCGACAAAAAAACTGCGGCAGGGTATGATTACCGCCCAGGGAATTTACAACGCTAAAGGGGCCAGCTACCTGACAAAGGGAACGGAACTGAATCAGCAATATATCGACCGGTTAAAGAAGATTGGGATTTCCAAGGTCAATGTAACGGCCCTGGACCCCAAGGTCCGTCTGCAGCCGCCAGAGGATATTGTCCAGGAAGAAACCCGTATCAATGCAATCCATCGGGTGTTCAACGCCTTCCAGGATATCGAACGTTTTGATAACTGCAATCTGGATATGCTGCATGGTACCTCGGAAAATATCGTCGTGGATCTTCTTTCCCAACGGGATAATCTCGTGCAGATTACAGATATTCGCCTGCATGATGACTATACTTTTTCGCATTCCGTCAATGTGGCGATTTTAGCGGCCATGCTGGGATCGCTCTGCCATCTGACCAAACAGGATCTTTTGGAGCTCACGCTGGGCGGCCTGCTGCATGATATTGGCAAGCTCGTTGTACCCGCCAATATTCTCAACAAGCCATCGACGCTGAACGATCAGGAATTCCATATCGTTCATCGCCATCCGGAGGCCGGGCGCCTGAAACTCATCGATTTAAAGACTTCGATCGCGCCTACGCTGGCTACAATTGCGGTTCAGCATCATGAGCACATGGACGGCCGCGGTTATCCGAATCAGCTCATGGGCAGTCAGATCCACCGCTTTTCCCGTATCACGGCCATTGCGGATGTCTATGATGCCCTCACGAGCCAGCGCCCGTATAAAAAGGCCTATAAGCCCTATACAGCCTACCGCATCATGAGCAAATGCTCGGAAGGGCAGTTTGACGAAGAGCTGCTGCGTCTTTTCTTCGACAACGTCGCACTCTATCCGGTTGGTACGGTACTGAAAACAGATATGGGTTATGCCATTGTCAAAAAAGTAAAATTTGGTCTCACACGGACTCCGATCATTTGCGTCTTTGCGGATAACGACGTACAGATATTGCGGCATCCCATTGATGTTGACCTCACGGATTGCCAGCCGGAAACAATCGAACGCGTCATTGAGGATCAGGAGCTCTACACACTGCTGTTCAAGCTCAAAGTCGATCCGGCCATATATCTTACAGAGGCCTTCGCCTAATAGAAACTTCCTGAAAGAGCCTGTAAAGGCTCTTTTTTCATGCCCAAAAACAGTATGCGGGCAAATAAAAAAGCCGCCTGCAATCGCAGACAGCTTCTACCTTGTTCTCTCAAAACTTCACAGAAGATCGAAATGA
>CAZFPA010000058.1:0-11479 GCA_964520975.1 uncultured Selenomonadaceae bacterium
GGGAGCGGACTGGGTATTTATACCTTGAGTTCGCTTCCTTTTTTTTGTATACTAGACTTATGAAATTGTTGCAGCATCCTCCGGGAAAAGGCAGCAGAAGAATGGAAGAAAAAAAGGATTTTACCAGGAAATCGCGAATTCTTTCTCAAGTGGAATTGATTTGCAAATGATAGAAGAAAAGCAGGTGAGCATTTGTGGAAAAAGTAAGAGTTATGATTGTCGATGATTCGAAGGTCAGCTGTGCAATGCTCGAAGGTATTCTCGCCAGGACAAATTTTGATGTCTGTGCAACGGCAAGAAATTGTGCGGAAGCCGTAGAAGCGTTTAAGCGGGAGCGCCCGACCGTGGTTACGATGGATATGAACCTTCCGGATGCGGACGGTATTGAGTGCAGTCGCCGTATCCATGCGATTGACCCCCATGTGAAGATTGTAATGATCAGTGCTATGAAGGATGCAAAGCTCATGCTGCAGGGACGGGCTGCCGGAATCAGCTCATTTTTGCAGAAACCGATCAATACGAATGAGCTCATTGATACCATGATGATTCTCTGCCAGCAGAAGGTGGGGACCATTGCTGTTTACCGGGAATCCTATGTGACGCCGTTTGCGAAGGCCATGCAGCAGAGTCTGTTCCAGCTGCTGGGTACGCAGGATGAGCCGCAGATCGAGCTCGATGAGACCGGCTTCCTGGAAGTCGATGGCATCGCCGTTATCATCGGACTGACGGGGTATCCGCTGGGACGCTTGATTTTTTACATGAATAAGGATGCCATGAAGCACTTTACCCGTACGATGCTGAACCGGTCGGCGGATGCAGTGGTCACGGACGATGAGGTTTGCGATGCGGTTGAGGAGGCGGCGAACATCATCGGTGGCCGTGGAGTATCCAAAATCAATGATATCTTTAAGGACAAGGAGATACGTGTGACGCCGCCAGGAACGATTTGCGGCACGCAGATCCGTATTGCGAATCCCAAGCTGACTTCCTTCAAGGTTACCATCACGACTCCGTGGGGAGATATTTGGTTAAATGTCGGATTTGCGGGAGGGGAGTAAATATGGATGCAAAATTAGTCAATCCATTCATTGACGCATTTATGACTGTTTTGCCGCAGATCGGGTTCCAGGAGCCGGCGCGGGCTGCGATGACCGTAAAGGACAAGATGACGCAGAGCCTGGGGGTCACGATCATTGTTGGTTTTACGAAGCAGATTCGCGGCAATGTGGTCTACAATATGTCGGAGGATACAGCAAAATACATTGCTTCCACCATGATGATGGGCATGCCGGTGGAGAATTTTGATGAGATGGCGCAGAGCGCTGTCTCGGAAATGTCCAATATGCTTACGGCAAATGCGGCAACAAATCTGGCCGCGATGGGCCTGGAGGTTGATATATCGACGCCGAGCCTTTCTGTAGGAGCTGATTTCCAGGTGAAGATCAGCAATGAGAAATATCTGACGGTCACGATGGATGTCAGCGGGCATCCGGTGGAAATCGATATCGCTGTACAATAAAAGAGAATCTATTACCGCCAGTCGGCGGAAAAAGGGCACCGTATGATTTTATATGGTGCCTTTTGCTGTGGCAGCGGCGGCAAAAAACTTAAAATTATGGTTGGCAAGGCTGTTTTGTTAAGCTATAATAATGGATAGTGTATTTTTTTGAGGAGCTGTAAAATGGACAAGGTAATTGTAAAAATTGTCGGCAGCCAGACCGATGCCGAGGGTGCGGTCAGCCGCATGGAAATGGTGGCCGAGGGCCGTCATTATTATCGGAACGGCAAGCATTATGTGCTCTATGACGATACCATGACGAATGCGGAGCAGAAGACCTCTACGGTATTGAAGATCGCCGCGGATTCGCTTACGCTGCTGCGCAAGGGCGGTGTTGTCCAGGAGCAGTGCTTTGAGCCGAATAAGGAAAGCAGCAGTGTCTACCGGACACCGTATGGGAACATGGATCTGGCCATGAAGACCGAGAAGGTCGAGATTGTCTATGGCACGATTTCGGGAAATATTGATGTTGCGTATGCGATGGCCGTCAATGGGCAATGGCAGAGCAACAATGAGCTGCATATAGAGATCAGCATAGCGGACGCAGCGTCCTGCCGGCTGAATTGAGTATAGGAGGATGTTTCTTTGGATATTAAGGATACTTTGAGCAAAGCAATTGAAGAGGCTGCGAAAGCGGCGATTGCGGATGGCGTTTTCGCTGCCGCGGAGCTGCCGGCTATCATTCTGGAGGTTCCGCCGCAAAAGGAATTCGGTGATTTTGCCACGAATTTTGCCATGCAGTCGGCCAAGGCCTTCCACATGAATCCGCGCAAGATTGCCGAGGCGCTGGTGGAGCGTCTGCAGGGGGACTGGCTGGAAAAAGCGGAAATCGCCGGCCCGGGCTTTATCAACTTTTATCTGAAGTCCAATGTCATCTACGATTCCTTCCGGAAGATCATCGCGCGTGGCGCGGCGTATGGCAATCTGCCGGCCAAGGATGTCGAGCGCATCCAGGTGGAGTATGTGAGTGCGAATCCTACAGGCCCGCTGCATGTCGGTCATGGCCGCGGGGCGGCTGCCGGCAGTGCGCTGGTCAATCTGCTGCGGGCGGCCGGTTACCCGGTATCGAGTGAGTACTACATCAACGATGCCGGCAATCAGGTGGATAATCTTGCGGCTTCGGTGAATGCACGCTATCTGGAGCTGCTGGGCAAGACGGCGGAGTTCCCGGAAAATGGGTATCATGGCGCCGATATCATCGATACGGCCAAGCGCATCATCAAGAAGGACGGCGATACGTACCTGCACATGGACGAGGCGGAACGCCTGTCCATTTTCAAGGAACTGGCCCTGAAGGAAAAGCTGGCGGCCCTGAAGGAAGACCTGGAGGCATTCAACGTATCCTATGATGTCTGGTTCAGCGAGCGCACGCTGCATCCGGATGCGGTGCGTGAGGCCTGTGAGGTTCTGCAGAAGAACGGCAATATCTACGAGAAGGACGGCGCGCTTTGGCTGAAATCAACGGCCTACGGGGACGACAAGGACCGTGTTGTCATTCGCGATAACGGGGTTCCTACCTATCTGGCCGCGGATATCGCCTATCACCGCAACAAATTCCAGCGGGGCTTTGGCCGCATCATCAATATCTGGGGTGCGGATCATCATGGCTATGTGTGCCGTGTAAAGGCCGCGATGGCAGCTCTGGGCTACAATCCGGAGCACCTGGAGGTGCTGCTGCTGCAGATGGTCAGCCTCTATCGTGGCGGCGAGCTCGTGAAGATGTCGAAGCGCACGGGCCAGAGTGTCACGCTCGCGGAGCTCATTGAGGAAGTGGGCACGGATGCGGCGCGGTATTTCTTCATTGCCCGTTCGCTGGACAGCCAGCTGGATTTTGATCTGGACCTTGCGAAATCCCAGTCCAGTGAAAATCCGGTTTATTATATCCAGTATGCGCATGCGCGTATCTGCAGTATTTTCCGCCAGGCGGAGGAGACCGGCCTGAAGGCCGGGGAGGTGCCGAAGCTTTCGCTGCTTACCGATGAGACGGAGCTGGCGCTGATCAAGAAGATTGAAGAGTACGAGGAAGAGATAGAGAAGGCTGCCGCAGAGTATGCACCGCAGCGCATTGCACGCTATGCGTATGAGATCGCGGGCCTGTTCCACAGCTTTTATAATAAATGCCGCATCATGGGTGTGGACGGGGAGCTGGCTGCTGCGCGTCTGGCACTGGTCGGCGAGACGGCGCATGTCATCCGTCATTCCCTGGGGATCTTAGGTGTATCTGCTCCGGAAAAAATGTGATCCGGAAGTATGGCAGAATTTGAGAGGAGTTTTTGTGTTGGATTTTGTAAAGAGTTCTGAAGTGGATGTTGCTTACTATATACTGTCGCAGGCCGGTGAAACGATGTACTATAAGGATCTGGTCATGGAGGTCATCGAGAAGAAATGCAAACCGGTGCAGTCGATGTCGGAGGCTATCTCTGAGGTATACACGCTCATCAACATGGACAGCCGTTTCCATTATGAAGGCAAGGGCCAGTGGGGTCTTACCGAGTGGAATCCGCCGGAGGTAAAGCGCACGCATTCCTCGAGCCGTACGACAGGCGGTGCTTCATCCTCAAAGACGGTCCGTCGTCGCGAGAAGCTTTTGGAAGGCATTCAGGAAGAAAGCTGAGCCGAAAAATGAATTGACTTCTGTTGTTAAAACAGATAGAATAGTTGGCATGTGTTTTTTGTAGGTAAAGAGAATTATAAATAGGAGGCATTTTCATGGCAAAGTATATTTTTGTTACCGGCGGGGTTGTTTCTTCCCTGGGCAAGGGCATCACAGCTGCTTCCCTCGGCCGTCTGCTCAAGAGCCGCGGCATTAAGGTCACAATCCAGAAATTCGATCCGTATATCAATATCGATCCGGGAACGATGAGCCCGTATCAGCATGGTGAGGTTTTTGTCACGGATGATGGCGCTGAGACGGATCTGGACCTCGGGCATTATGAACGATTCATTGATATCAACCTGACAAAGGGATCGAATATCACGGCAGGCAAGGTATACTGGTCGGTGCTCAATAAGGAGCGCAAGGGAGATTATCTGGGCAGTACGGTGCAGGTCATTCCGCATATCACGAACGAAATCAAGCAGCGTGTCTACGATGTAGCGGCTGCCGATGGCGCGGATGTGGTGATTACGGAAATCGGCGGCACGGTAGGCGATATTGAGAGTCTTCCGTTCATGGAAGCTATCCGTCAGGTGAAGAAGGAAGTCGGCAAGAATGATGTGCTGTACATCCATGTTACGCTTGTTCCGTATATCTCAGCTGCCGGCGAGCTCAAGACGAAGCCGACGCAGCACAGTGTAAAGGAGCTCCGGGGCATCGGTATTCAGCCGGATATTCTGGTATGCCGTGCTGAAAAGCCTCTTTCGAAGGATATGAAAGACAAACTTGCGCTGTTCTGTGACGTGGATGTGAACGCGGTTATCGAGAACCGTACGGCCTCCACCATCTATGAGGTTCCGCTCATGATGCAGAAGGAAGGTCTCGACAAGATTGTACTCGAGAAGCTCAACATGGATTACAGCCCGGCCAATATGGCGGAGTGGGAAAAGATGGTCTATAAGATCAATCATCCGTCCAAGAAGGTCAAGGTTGCCGTGGTCGGCAAGTATGTCGAGCTGCCGGATGCGTATATCTCTGTTACGGAGGCACTGCATCATGCGGGCATCGCAAACGATACCGATGTAAAGATCACCTGGGTGAATTCGGAAAAGCTCGAAGAGGAAGATCAGGATTTCACTGAGGTGTTTGCCGGCTGCAAGGGCATTCTGGTACCGGGCGGCTTTGGTGATCGCGGCGTGGAAGGCAAAATCAAGGCCATTCAGTTTGCCCGCGAGCATAAGATTCCGTTCCTGGGACTCTGCCTGGGCATGCAGTGCGCTGTGATTGAATTTGCGCGCCACGTCTGCGGCATGACGGATGCGAACAGCACAGAGTTCAATGAAGAGACGGCGCATCCGGTCATCGATCTCATGAGCTCACAGGTCAACGTAGAGGAAAAGGGCGGTACGATGCGCCTCGGTGCTTATCCGTGCAAGGTGGCTGCTGACACGCATACGCGTGAAGCCTATGGCGAGGAGCTCATCCATGAGCGCCATCGTCATCGCTTTGAGTTCAACAATATCTACCGCGAAAAGATGCAGCAGGCAGGACTGGTCATTGCCGGTACACTGCCGGATGACAGCCTGGTAGAGGTTGTCGAGGTCAAGGATCATCCTTGGTTTGTGGGCTCGCAGTTCCATCCGGAGCTCAAGTCCCGCCCGAATAACCCGCATCCGCTGTTCCGCGATTTTGTGAAGGCAGCGCTGCAGATCAAGTAAATACAATTTCTGAGCGTCGGCATAGCCGGCGCTTTTCTTTTGCGGAAAATGTTGGTTTTTTGCTATTTTCCTCTGGCAGCTGGCAGGAATTTATGCGGCTTTGGCGAAATTCCAAAGTAATAGCAAATGTGTGGAAATGATCGTGGAAGGAGAGAGGCAGATGCTCATAAGTACGGTTTGTTCAGCGGCTTTTTATTGCCAGCGCTGTGGCCGCATCCATGTACTGGATATCCCTTATTTCTGTGGGCAGCACCGCATGGTACTGCAGTGTGCGAACTGTGGTCATGAGCAGGCTGTCGTAATCTGGCACGCGGAACATGTGCTGGAATTCCGGCTCTCCTGTGTCGTATGCGATACTGTGCATGTAAGCCGGTATCCGCTGCGCCGGCTGCATCGGCTGGGGCTGGAAAAGGTTTATTGCGGCAAGGATCACTTTGAGCTCGGCTATCTCGGCCGCCGCCGCCGGATTGAAGAGCTTCTGGCTTTTAACGAGGCGGAGTTCGAGGCGCTGCATCCGGATGACGGGAAGCATTTCATCGAGAAGCAGCAGCTGCTGCTGGCGGCGGTGAACCGCGTGCACGATATCGCGGCTCGCGGGGGCCTGCAGTGTCCGTGCGGCAGCCATGATATCGCCATCGACATCCGGGGCAATTCATTGGTCCTTGAATGCAGCCATTGCGGCAGCTACTATATACTGAACGCGGAGCGCAGCGGTGAGCTGGCCCGCCTGGAACGGGATTTTGTCATCCATCTCATCGAGCCGGATCTGCTGAAGAAAAAGTGAAGACAGGCCGGGAACCATTGGTTCCCGGCCTTTTTTTATGCCCGGGTGCGTCTCAATTTTACTGTCCTCCAGTGTAGGACAAGCTCCTACACAAAAATCAGATTTTTTCCGCTACTGCTTCAATTCGGATTATGGGATAATAAATACAGAATAAGACTGCAAACGGAACGAAATTCTGGCCGCTTCCTTCACGCAGAGGGGGTGAAGGGGATTACCGGTAATGGGCTTTCAAAACGCAGTCATAAGGAGTGATAATTTAATGAAAGATTTATTGTGGAATTTTTTCAGAACGGGACCAGATATCGCACAGATCGCTGATTCTGAGGCAGTAAAAAAGAAGTTCAACAGCATGCGCTGGCGCGTATTCGCATCCATCACGATCGGTTATGCATTCTATTACATCATCCGCCAGAGCTATTCCGTCATCAAGAAGCCGCTCTTGGCATCCGGCATTGTTACGCCGACAGAAGTAGGTATTATAGGTTCTGTATTCTTTGTTACGTATGGTCTTGGTAAATTCACGAACAGCTTCCTGTCTGACCGGATGAACAACAAGCGCTTCTTCGCGTTTGGTCTGTTCATGTCCTCCCTCACTATGGTAGGCATGGGTCTTGTAAACTCGTTCGTACCGCTCGCAGTTCTCTGGGGCATCAACGGCTGGTTCCAGTCCTATGGCGCCGGTCCTTCCATCGTAGCCCTGAATCAGTGGTTCAGCAACAAAGAGCGTGGTACTCTGTACGGTGTATGGTTCACAAGCCATAACCTCGGTTCTTCCTTCGCTTATTTCGCTATTGCCGCTATCGTAACAGCATACAGCTGGTCGATGGGCTTCATCGCCGCTGGTATCATCTCCCTGATTGGTACGGCTTTCATCTACATTGGCATGAGCGACCGTCCTGAGACCCAGGGTCTCCCGAATGGTTCTGTCTTCTATGGTGAGAAGACGCAGGCTCAGGTTGATGCTGAAAAGAAAAAATCCGTTGGTAACATGCAGTGGAATGCAGTTGTTAAAAACCCGGCCGTTTGGATCCTTGGTCTTTCCTCCCTGTGCGTTTACATTGCCCGCTACGCTGTAGAGAGCTGGGGCGTTGTATACCTCACTTCCCAGAAGGGCTATGACATGATGGGCGCTGCAGGCGTTATGGCTTACATGCAGGTTGCCGGTATCTTCGGCGCACTGCTTTGCGGCTGGATTTCTGATAAGTTCTTCAATCATAAGCGTAATGCTCCGGCCCTCATCTATGGTATCCTCTACTCGGCATCCATTGCCGGCTTCGTATGGGCTCCGCAGGCCTTCACGA
This sequence comes from uncultured Selenomonadaceae bacterium, assembly GCA_964520975.1. GTDB lineage: Bacteria > Bacillota > Negativicutes > Selenomonadales > Selenomonadaceae > CAZFPA01. The sequence continues at coordinate 7,958 of CAZFPA010000058.1, forward strand.
CAGATATGATCTGCATGACGTTCTACGGTTTCACGATGGGAGCTCTCGTATGCTACATGGGCGGCCTCATGGCTGTTGATATTGTTCCGAAACGCGTTACCGGTGCAGCCATGGGTATGATCGGTCTTCTGAGCTACGCGGGCGCAGCTATCCAGGAGTTCGTAACTGGCCGTCTCATGACGATTACGGTTGTTGATGGCGTTAAGGTGTACGACTTCGGTATGGCAACTGAATTCTGGGTTGGCGCTGCAGTTCTTTCGACACTGCTTGCTCTCCTGGTTTGGAACGCAAAGCCGAACGAAGAATTCTAATTTTGATGTCCCTCTCTAAAATATAAATTGCAAGTTTCTTTAAGGGCGCCTGATTTCCTGATCGGGCGCCCTTCCCCTTTGTTGATGAAAGAAATATTATATGTTATGATAATAAGCATTACGGCCTGGCTTCAGTCAAAGCCAGGTACACAAAGGAGACGGTATGCGAGTGCTGCGGAAAATCATTTCGGTCTGTCTGCTGCTCGGGCTGATGGCCATGTGCCTGTTCTGTGCCGGCTGCGATAGTCCGCAAGGGAAAATAAACTTTTCACAAAAGCAGAAGCCATCGGAAACCACCTATGTCGCTGGAAGCAGTGACAACAGTGAGCGTCCGCTGCGCATCGCGTTTGCCTCGGTCATGTCACCACGGGAGACGCGGCAGTCTTACCAGCAGCTGGTGGAATACATTTCCGAACAGCTGCATCGACCGGCCGTGCTCATGCAGCGGCGCACCTATGAGGAACTCAATATGCTCATGGCTGGCGGTGATGCGGATATTGCCTTTTTCTCCACGGGAGCCTATTCTGCGTATCGCGGTATGCAGCCCATTGAGCTGTTGGCGATGGTACAGACAAAGGGGACGATTTTTTATCAGGCGTATCTGATTGCAGCCAAGGACAGCGACATCCGGGGCATCGATGATCTGCAGGGCAGGGTATTTGCCTTTACCGATCCGTTAAGCTATTCCGGCCGACTGGCCATTGATTATCTGCTGCTCGAGAAGCACATTACGGCGGAGGCTTATTTCCAGCGCTGCTTCTATACCTATAACCATGATAAATCCATTTGGGCAGTGGCAAATCACCTGGCGGATGCGGCCAGTGTGGACAGTCAGATCTACGAGTTTGCGCTCGAGAAGAATCCGCAGCTCGCGGATAAGGTACGCATCATCGATGTGATGAACAACGCGCCGACCGGACCGGTGGTTATGCGCAGCGACCTGTCGCAGGAGGAGAAGGACAAATTGCGGGAAATCTTCTACAAAATGGGAGATGATCCATCCCTGCATGAGGCTATGCAGCGGGCGGTCATCGATAAATTCGTGTCGCCGCAGCCCGAACTTTATGCGGATTTGCGTCATAAATATAATATGCGGGATCGCTTGTCAGGAGAATGACATGGAGAATCACAGCTTATATCTGAAATTCAATTTATTGATTGTTGGAACAATCTTTATTTGCGGGCTGCTCATGGGCGGCATGCTGCTCTATACTACACGCCAGTCGCTGGAGGATGGGCTCGATACCTCCGGCGAGGAGGTCGCGGCCTCCGTGGGCGCCGTCATCAGCAACGACATATTGCTCGATGACCGGTTTTCGATGTTTGAGCGGCTTACGCATACGATGGAAAACAATGACCAGGTGCGCTATATCATTGTGGCGCGTCCGGATGGTCATATCCTTACGAGTACGTTTACCAACGGGCTGCCGGTCGGATTGCCGGCGCAGCGCCGGCCGCGCGAGGGCATGGGAGCGGATACGATGTCCTTTGAGAGCGATGAGGGCTATATCCGTGAAGTCATGTATCCCATTGATGAAGGGCTGGTAGGCTATCTGCGCGTGGGCATGTCAGAGAAGAAGATGACGCGTCTCATGCAGGAACGCTGCGCGCAGATCATCATCCTCGTATTTATCATCTGTGTGGCGGCTTCGCTCATGGCGACCCGCTATGCCTGGAATTTTCTGCAGCCAATCCGTACGATGTCGGCTGCCGTGCGCCAGCTTGGCGGCGGTGATTACGGGGTCAAGGTGCCGGTGGAGACGGTTGATGATATCGGGCAGCTCGGCCAGGCCTTTAATGATATGACAGACAAGCTCCAGATGAAGGACGAGGAAAATTCCCGCCTGCTGAAGGAGCTGAAGGAAAAGGAAAAGCTTCGTATCTGGCTCATCGGGCAGCTGTTTTCAGCCCGTGAGGACGAGCGCAAGCGCATTTCACGCGAACTGCATGATGAGACGAGCCAGTCCATGGTGTCCATACTGGCCTATCTGCGCATTCTGCATGACAAGCTCATGACAAAGGAGCAGCGGGAGCTTCTGTTCGAGGCCAGAAATCTGACTTCGACAACGCTGGAGGGCCTGCGCCGCCTCGCCGTGAATCTGCATCCACCGATGCTTGATGATCTTGGACTCATCGTGGCCATTGAAAAGTTCCTGGAGACCTTCCGGCGCACGCAGCCGCAGATCACGGTGGACATGAACATCTCCGGCGATTTTTCCCAGCTGCCGCATCCTATTTCCCTGATCTGCTATCGGACGCTGCAGGAGGCGCTTACGAATATTGTGCGCCATGCCCAGGCGGATACAGTGACGGTGAAGCTGGCGGCAATGGAAAAAGAAATTCATTTATCTATTCGGGATAACGGCATCGGGTTTGACCGCCGTACAGCGGAAAAAGCCCGGCTCAATCGTCATTTGGGCCTCGTGAGCATGCGGGAACGCGTAGAGCTCTTGAACGGCCGGTTCCATATTGACAGCGGCCCCAGCCGCGGTACGTGTATTACGATAATTTTGCCTCTGGAGGGAATAGAGGCGGAGAGAGAGGAACATAAAGATGCAGGAACCATTAAAGATATTACTCGCGGATGATCACCGCGTACTGCGCACGGGTTTGAAGCTGCTGCTTTCTTCCCAGGGGGACTTCCAGGTCGTTGCTGAGGCCTCGGATGGACGTGAGGTCCTGACGGAGCTGGAGAAGATGGCTGTGGATATCGTGCTGCTTGATCTGTCCATGCCGGGCATGAGCGGGCTCGAGTGCCTGCGGGAGATAAGGGCCCGCAAATTCCCCGTGAAGGTGCTGATCCTCACGATGTACAGCGAGCAGCAGTACATCAAGGAGGTTATGATGCAGGGGGCCAATGGCTATCTCTGCAAGGATACGCTTGATTCCGAGCTCTTCCAGGCATTGCACACCGTGGCGAGCGGCGGGCGCTATCTGGGCGAGAAGGAGGCCCATGTGCTCATCGACAGCCTCATCAATGAACCCAAAGAGGAGGCCGAGCTCTCGGAACGCGAACGCGAGGTGCTCGCACTGCTGGTGCATGGCTATTCGTTGTCGGTTATCGCGGAAAAGCTCTATATATCGATCAAGACGGTATCCACCTATAAGACACGGCTCATGCAGAAGCTCGGCTGTACGCAGAAATCGGAGCTGGTGGACTACGCGCTGCGCCATAATATCCTGGGATGATGGGCTGCGGGCAGCAGGCGCG
>CAZFPA010000059.1:0-11330 GCA_964520975.1 uncultured Selenomonadaceae bacterium
ACTAGGTATTTCGTGCACGCTGTACCAGATACAGCCATGCCAGAATCCACGACTTACGGCAAATATAACTACCCTCTTTTTTTTTTCTATGTTAAAATAATACAGTAACGCTATATTAAGAATACTTTCAGGGAGGCTTATTTTATGGCATATATCAATGAAAATTATCTGCGGCTGCCCGGCAGCTATCTTTTTGCAGAAATCGCCCGTCGGGTAGCTGCATTCAAGGAAGCACATCCGGAGGCCGATATCATCCGTCTGGGCATCGGTGATGTTACCCAGCCGCTTCCACAGGCTTCGATTGACGCCATGCACAAAGCCGTCGATGAGATGGCCCATGCGGAGACCTTCCGCGGCTATGGCCCGGAACAGGGCTATGATTTCCTCATTGAAAAGATCATTGCCCATAACTATACGAGCCGCGGCATATCGATTGCCAAGGATGAAATCTTTGTAAGCGATGGTTCCAAGAGCGACTGCGGCAACATTCAGGAGATCTTTGGCATCAACAATACCGTAGCGATCACAGACCCTGTCTACCCGGTCTACCTTGACACTAATGTCATGGCCGGCCGCACAGGCGAACTGCAGGAAAGCGGCATGTTCGCCGGCGTGACCTACATGCCTTGCACAGCCGAGAACAGCTTTGCTCCGGCCCTTCCAAAGGAGAAGGTCGATATGATCTATCTCTGCTGCCCGAACAACCCGACGGGAACAACCTTGTCCCGGGAAGAGCTCAAAAAATGGGTTGACTATGCCCGCGCCAATGAATCCGTCATCCTCTTTGATTCCGCCTATGCGGCCTACATCACGGAAGAGGATGTTCCCCGTTCCATCTATGAAATCGAAGGAGCCCGTGACGTTGCTATTGAATTCCGCTCCTTCTCCAAGACCGCCGGCTTTACGGGAACCCGCTGCGGCTATACGGTTATTCCAAAGTCTGTCAAGGGGCGGGCCAAGGATGGTTCGCTGCATGAATTCAACAAGCTCTGGAACCGCCGCCACACGACGAAGTTCAATGGCACCGCCTACATCGTTCAGCGCGGCGCTGAGGCCATCTATTCCGATGAGGGGCAGCAGCAGGTCAAAAAGCTCGTTGACTACTACATGGAAAATGCCCGCATCATCCGCGAAGGTCTGCAGGCAGCCGGCATTGAGGCCTATGGCGGCGTAAACGCACCATACATCTGGCTCAAGACGCCGCATGGCATGACCTCCTGGGATTTCTTCGACAAGCTCCTCACCGAGGTCAATATCGTCGGTACACCGGGTGCCGGCTTCGGCCCAAGCGGTGAAGGCTACTTCCGTCTCACCTCCTTCGGCGACCGCGAGAATACTCTGCGCGCCGTTGAACGCATCAAAAACAAGCTTCGTTTCTAAGCAGGTTTCGCCTGTCCAAAGAGCTGCCCCGGCAGCTCTTTTTTTGTGCGATTCTCCATGACCAGCAGGCTGAGCGTATACATGCAAAGGATTTTTTCTTTACATTTTTCTCCTTTTACCGTATAGTATATAGATAAATTCTTTTAAGGAGGACATATATACATTATGATAAAACCTCGTTTACATGAACTTCTCATATGCCGCCATCTGTTAGAGGATGATGCGATCCATACCTTCCTCGAATCCTTTGCCGCACCAGCTCCAGCCGGGCTCCAATACGATTTTGCCTCCCGTCTCATCACCAAGGCGGAGGAAATGGGACTCTCCGGCAATCTGCTGCGTGCCTATTTCATCTACCGCCTGTCTCATGACAGCAGCCTGGCCGCTCAGATCACCGAAATCAGCAGCGGCCATATCGGCAGCAGCCTGCGCCAGGCCTTCATCCATGACATGGAAATCCTGTCCGATGTACTGCAGAATACACCGAGCACTATGCTGGGCACTACGATTCTGGATGACTATACGCCGACGCGCACTACGACAAATGAAGCCGCCGCGTATCTCACCCGCCTCATGGATACCGCCCATACACCAGAGGAGATTGCCGATGCCCTGCTTACCTATTATCGCCGCTATGGCTACGGTGACATCGCCTCCTATCGCGCCTTCCGCTGGGACAAGAAAAAGCACCTCACAGGCATCCGCCATTTTGAGGCCATGCAGCTGACGGATATCATCGGCTATGAGGACCAGAAGAAGCAGCTCGTCGACAATACACTGGCTTTCCTGCACGATAAGCCGGCCAATAATGTCCTGCTCGCAGGCGCGCGCGGCACCGGAAAGTCCTCGGCGGTCAAGGCACTGGCCAATGCCTACTATGGCGAAGGCCTGCGCCTCCTCCAGCTCACGAAATCACAGCTGACAGAGCTGCCAAAGATCATGGAGAGCCTGCGGAAATTTGCCAGCAAGAAATTCATTATCTTCCTCGACGATCTTTCCTTTGAGGAATTCGAGACTGAATATAAATACCTGAAATCAGCCATTGAAGGCGGTGTCGAAGCCCGGCCGAAAAATGTGCTGATCTATGCGACCTCCAACCGCCGCCACCTCATCAAGGAAACCTGGCGCGACCGGGAAGACGGGCAGGATGAGCTGTACGCGAAGGACAGCATGAACGAGACGATTTCCCTCTCGGATCGCTTTGGTCTCATCATCAACTACCGCTCCCCCAACCAGGATGAATACCTGTCCATCATCGACCACTATCTGCGGCAGGAAGGTGTCTGCCTGGATAAGGAGGAGCTGCGCGTACTCGGCCATCGCTGGGAGCTTGAGCACTCCGGCCGAAGTGGCCGCACCGCTCGCCAGTTTGTCAATTATTACCTGGGACAACGCTGAATATAAAAAGGGCAGGTGCCTTCCTGCACCTGCCCAACAAAGAAATCCGGACGCCGAAGCGCCCGGATTTTTTTATTTTATTCTGTCACAGCCGGCTCAGCCTCTGGGGCCTCCTTGACCGGCTCCTCTGTCTCCGGTTCCGGAGCATTGGGGTCCATGACCTTGACGTTGCGGTAACGGCTCATGCCCGTACCAGCCGGGATGAGTTTACCGATGATGACATTCTCCTTGAGGCCGATGAGCGGATCCACCTTGCCCTTGATAGCGGCGTCAGTGAGTACACGCGTCGTTTCCTGGAAGGAAGCGGCCGACAGGAAGGAATCCGTTGCGAGCGATGCCTTCGTGATACCAAGAAGGATCGGCCGTGCTACCGACGGCTCGCCGCCAGCCTCAATGGCCTTCGTATTCGCGGATTCAAACGTATTGATATCGATGTATTCGCCTGGCAGGAAATCCGTATCACCGGACTCCTCGATCTTGACCTTATGAAGCATCTGACGAACCATGACCTCGATATGCTTATCGTTGATTTCAACACCCTGGGATTTGTATACCTTCTGTACCTCATAAACGAGGTAACGCTGGGTCTCACGCAGGCCGCAGACACGCAGGATGTCATGCGGATTGATGGAACCCTCGGTGAGCTTGTCGCCCGGATGCAGCTGCATGCCATCCTTCGCAACGAGACGGGCACCATACGGAATGGAATACTCACGCGGCTCACCATCATCCGGAACGATGGTTACCTTGCGCATGCCCTTGGCATCCTTGACCTCAGCCGTGCCCTCAATCTCAGCGATGATGGCATGATGCTTCGGCTTGCGGGCCTCGAAAAGTTCCTCGACACGCGGAAGACCCTGGGTGATATCATCACCGGCGACACCACCGGTATGGAATGTACGCATGGTAAGCTGCGTGCCCGGCTCACCGATGGACTGCGCGGCAATGATGCCGACAGCCTCGCCCACATCAACCTCCGTGGCATTGGCCAGATCACGGCCATAGCACTTGATGCAGACACCAAACTGCGATTTACAGGTAAGTACGCTGCGGATGGAAACTTTCTCACGAACCTTGCAGATTTCATCTGCCAGGGCCTCATCCACCGTATCATTGAGGGAAGCTACCTTTTCACCCGTTTCCGGATTCAGGATATCCTCAGCCAATACACGGCCTACGATGCGGTCCTTCAGGGACTCGATAATACCATTGCCTTCCTTGATGGCCTCGACTTCTATGCCGCGGACATTGTTGTTGCGTACCTTAACCTCTTTCGCATCACTGGAAAGAATAGCTTCAATATATTTTTCAGTAAGCGGCGTATGTGCCGGAACGATTTCGTTGCCTTCGCTGTCATTGACAGCATCGGTCGTATCCTTACCGAGCATTTCATGAATCATGGACTTACGGATAGCCTCGCGAACCTTGGCCTCCGGTGCACCGAGCGCAATCGTCTCGGAAACCATTGCATTGCTGATGAGCGCTTCCGAGGAAACGGAAGAACCACGCACAATGATTTCGGCAATGCCATGTTCGGAAATTGCTGCCAGTTCCTCTTCGCCGAGGATTGTATCCGCCGTAAAGAGAATCTCACCCGTTTCCGGATTGAGCACATCTGCAGCCAGCAGACGCCCCATGAGCGTATCATGCAGCACTTCGATGGCATTGGCTGTCGACGGAGCCAGTCTGGCCCGCTCGCGTACGAGATTGATGCCCACCACGTCACAGTCGTCCTCACGCACGATGACATCCTGCGCCACGTCGACAAGACGACGTGTAAGGTAACCAGAGTCAGCTGTACGAAGAGCCGTATCAGCCAAGCCTTTGCGGGCACCATGCGAAGAAATGAAGTAATCGGATACGGTGAGGCCTTCACGGAAGTTCGCCGTGATCGGCAAATCGATGATTTTACCGGACGGATCAGCCATAAGGCCACGCATACCGGCGAGCTGACGCATCTGCTGGCGATTACCGCGGGCACCAGAGTCAGCCATCATGTAAATCGGATTGAACGGGTCCATGTTCTTCATCATGGCATCCGTAACATCATCCGTTGCCTTCGTCCAAAGCTCAATGACCTTCTTATAGCGCTCGTCATCCGTGATAAGACCACGGCTGTACTGACGCTCAATGCCATTGACCTGCTTTTCCGTGGAAGCAAGGATATCCTTCTTCTCTTCCGGAACGATGATATCCGAAATGGCAACCGTCATACCTGCGATGCAGGCATAATGATAACCGAGGTTCTTTACAGCATCGATGACAACAGCGGTCTTGCTGGCTCCGAAGTGCTCAAAGCACTTCGCAACGAGCTTGCCCAGCTGCTTTTTATCCATGCGGATACCCAGACACCACTGATCCGTTTCTTTATCCTTGTGATAGTAACGGATTTCCGGCGGCAGGATCTCATTGAAAATCATGCGGCCCAGTGAAGTCTTGACGAGACCATAGCCTTCAATACGGGCCTGAATCTCAGCCTGCAGAGCCAGCTCATGATGCTGATAGGCCAGCAGTGCCTCATTGATACCCGTAACAACCTTGCCCTCACCCTCGGCACCCGGACGGATGATGGTGAGGTAATAAGAACCCAGAACCATGTCCTGCGTCGGTACGATGATCGGACGACCATCCTTCGGTGCGAGAATATGGTTCGCGGCCAGCATCAGAATGCGTGCCTCCGCCTGTGCTTCAGCTGACAGCGGCAGATGAATAGCCATCTGGTCACCATCAAAGTCGGCGTTGTAGGCCGTACAAGCCAGCGGATGGAGCTTCAGCGCACGACCCTCTGTGAGGACCGGCTCAAAGGCCTGAATACCGAGGCGATGCAGCGTCGGGGCACGGTTCAAAAGAACCGGATGCTCCTTGATGACTTCCTCGAGTACATCCCAGACTTCCGGGCGTACACGCTCTACCATGCGCTTGGCTGATTTTATATTATGAGCAATTTCCGAATTCACGAGCTTCTTCATTACAAACGGCTTGAAGAGCTCCAGCGCCATTTCCTTCGGCAGACCACACTGATGGAGCTTAAGCTCCGGGCCTACAACGATAACGGAACGACCAGAATAGTCAACGCGCTTACCGAGAAGGTTCTGGCGGAAACGTCCCTGCTTGCCCTTGAGCATATCCGACAGGGATTTCAGCGGACGGTTACCCGGTCCGGTTACAGCCCGGCCACGACGACCGTTATCGATAAGGGCATCGACAGCCTCCTGCAGCATGCGTTTCTCATTGCGCACGATGATGTCCGGCGCGCCGAGGTCCAGCAGACGCTTCAGGCGGTTGTTACGGTTGATGACGCGACGATACAGATCATTGAGGTCAGAGGTCGCAAAACGACCACCATCCAGCTGTACCATCGGGCGAAGCTCCGGCGGAATGACCGGAATGACATCCATGATCATCCAGGACGGCTTGTTACCCGACTTACGGAAGGCCTCAACGACCTCCAGCCGACGGATCGCACGGATCTTACGCTGGCCACTGACCTCGCGCAGTTCCTTGCGGAGTTCATCGTTCATCTTGTCGAGATCCAGCTCCTCCAGAAGGCGCTTTACAGCCTCGGCACCCATGCCGACCTTGAAGCCCGCACCAAACTTCTGACGGGCCTCACGATATTCGCTTTCCGTCAGCAGCTGCTTTTTAATGAGCTGCGAATCTGCTGCATCCAATACGATATAGGATGCAAAATAAAGTACCTTTTCCAGCGAACGCGGGGAAATATCCAGGATGAGTCCCATACGGCTCGGGATTCCCTTGAAATACCAGATATGAGAGACAGGAGCTGCCAGCTCAATATGGCCCATACGCTCACGACGCACCTTGGAACGAGTTACCTCGACACCGCAGCGATCGCAGATAATGCCCTTATAACGGATACGCTTGTACTTACCGCAATGGCATTCCCAGTCACGTGTTGGTCCGAAGATGCGCTCGCAGAAAAGTCCGTCGCGTTCCGGCTTTAAAGTACGATAGTTAATAGTTTCCGGTTTCTTGACCTCGCCGTAGGACCACTCACGGATCTTTTCCGGTGACGCCAAACCGATACGCATTGAATCAAAGTTGTTTACATCCAACAAGGGGGTGTCACTCCCTTCTATTTATCAGAATTATCGTCCGTATCTATGCTGGCAGGCTCTGCAGCTCCCTGGTCAGCATCATCCGGCGCAACATCTGCGTTCCCCATGTTGCCGATCGCGGTGATGATATCATCCGCATCCTCGGCAGTTTCATCATTTCCATCATACGAATCCGTCGGAGCTGTCTTGGCCACCGGCTTATCCTTATTCGGATCTACACCAGTAACATCAAGTTCAAGCTCTTTGGCTGTCTCATTGATATCATCATCCGTATCATGGATCATGATTTCCTGGGCGTCCTCAGAAAGCACCTTGATATCAAGGCCTATGCTCTGCAATTCCTTGATAAGTACCTTGAAGGACTCCGGTACACCCGGTTCAGGGATATTCTCACCCTTGACGATTGCCTCGTAGGTCTTCACACGACCCACGACATCATCGGACTTGACTGTGAGGATTTCCTGCAGCGTGTAGGCTGCACCATAAGCCTCCAGGGCCCAGACCTCCATCTCACCAAAGCGCTGTCCGCCGAACTGCGCCTTGCCGCCCAGCGGCTGCTGGGTAACGAGGGAGTACGGACCCGTGGAACGGGCATGGATCTTATCATCAACGAGATGATGCAGTTTCAGCATGTACACACAGCCAACCGTTACGCGGTTTTCAAAAGGATCACCGGTACGACCGTCATAGAGTACGGTCTTGCCGTCTTCCGGCAGTCCCGAAGCCCGGATCGTATCGAATACATCCTTCTCACCTGCGCCATCAAAGACTGGCGTTGCAATATGGATACCGGCAACATCCGGTTTCGGCATGCCGTTTTCATCGTAGTTATAGCCAATGTCACGCAGGCGCTTCTCAACCGTCGGATCACCGGCCTTGATCTGCATACCCAGCGCACGGACAGCCATACCCAAATGGGTCTCGAGAATCTGTCCGATGTTCATACGAGACGGTACACCCAACGGATTCAATACGATATCCACTGGTGTGCCATCCGGCAGGAACGGCATATCTTCCTGACGCATGATACGGGAAACGACACCCTTATTACCATGACGACCAGACATCTTATCACCGACAGAGATCTTACGCTTCTGAGCGATGTAGACGCGTACGAGGTGGTTGACACCAGGCGGCAGCTCATCGTTGTTCTCGCGGCTGAACACCTTGACATCAACGATCTTACCAGCCTCGCCATGCGGAACCCGCAGGGATGTATCACGGACCTCACGGGCCTTTTCACCAAAGATTGCGCGCAGCAGACGTTCCTCTGCCGTAAGCTCCGTCTCTCCCTTCGGAGTGACCTTGCCGACAAGGATATCGCCAGGGCGAACCTCAGCACCGATGCAGACAATACCCGTTTCGTCGAGATCGCGCAGGGCGTCCTCAGCCACATTCGGGATATCACGCGTGATTTCCTCAGGTCCAAGCTTTGTATCACGGGCATCGCACTCATATTCTTCAATATGAATGGATGTATATATATCACGTTTTACGAGATTTTCATTCAGCAGTACAGCATCCTCGTAGTTGTAGCCTTCCCAAGGCATATAGGCAACGATGATGTTGTAGCCGAGTGCCAGCTCGCCATGGTCCGTAGCCGGGCCATCCGCGATCGGCTGTTTTTCAAATACCTTTTCGTCCTTGTAGACAATCGGCACCTGATTGATGCAGGTTCCCTGGTTGGAACGCAGATACTTCTGCATCTTGTACACATCAAGATCACCCTTGTCCGTACGGATACGGATCTGATCGGCGGTAACGGACTCAACCGTACCGGCCCGACGCGCGAGGATCATGACGCCGGAGTCACAGGCTGCCTTGTACTCCATACCGGTACCGACCAGCGGTGCCTGCGTACGCAGAAGCGGTACAGCCTGACGCTGCATGTTCGCACCCATGAGGGCACGGTTCGCATCATCGTTCTCGAGGAACGGGATCATGGCCGTAGCGATGGAAACCACCTGCTTCGGCGATACGTCCATATAGTCAACGCGATCACGATGCATGAGGATGGTCTCCTCATTATAGCGGGCCGTAACACGTTCATCGACGAACCAATCGTTATCATCCAGCGGTTCATTGGCCTGAGCGATTACCAGCTCATCCTCTTCATCCGCGGTCAGATAGCGAACTTCTTCCGTAACCTTATGATTTGCCTTGTCTACCTTGCGGTACGGCGTCTCCATAAAGCCGAACTGGTTCACGCGTGCATAGTTCGAAAGCGAACCGATCAGACCGATATTCGGTCCTTCTGGGGTCTCAATCGGGCACATGCGGCCATAATGCGAGTTATGAACATCACGGACCTCAAATCCAGCACGTTCACGGGACAAACCACCTGGGCCAAGGGCCGACAGACGGCGTTTATGCGTGAGCTCACTGAGCGGATTATGCTGATCCATGAACTGTGACAGCTGTGAAGAACCAAAGAATTCCTTGATAGCAGCAACAACCGGCCGAATGTTGATCAACGCCTGCGGCGTGATGACATCCGTGTCCTGAATGGTCATGCGCTCACGAACCACACGCTCCATACGGGAAAGACCGATACGGAACTGGTTCTGGAGCAGTTCACCTACAGAACGTACACGACGATTGCCCAGATGGTCGATATCATCCGTATTGCCGACATCCTCCATGAGGTTCAGCAGATAGTTGATTGCGGCCATAATATCATTGATGGTAATGGTACGATGATGATATTCAAGCGTCGGCGAGCAAAGCATCTTTAAAGGCTTGTCGTCCTTCGTCTTGATGTAAAGCTCAATGACCTTGCCCTCACCGAAGAGTGCAGCCTCACGCTCATCGCTGATTGCTTCCAGCATGGCTTCATCAACGACAGCATCCGCCGGAATAACAATCTCACCGGTTTCTTTATCAACAATAGGCTCAGCCAGCACCTTGCCCAGCAGGCGGCGCTTCCAGCCTAATTTTTTCGTAAGTTTATAACGGCCAACGGTTGCGAGGTCGTACCGCTTCGGATCAAAGAACAGTGCGTCCAGCAACTGCTGCGCATTGTCTACCGTAGGCGGCTCACCCGGGCGAAGACGCTTGTAGATTTCTACCAATGCATCTTCTTTGCTCTTTGTGACATCACGTTCCAATGTCGTACGAATACGCTCATCGTTGTCGAAAAGATCCGCAATCGCAGCATCTGAGCTATAGCCCAGCGCACGAATGAGAATGGTAACCGGCAGCTTACGCGTACGGTCAATGCGCACGGAAAGCACATCATTAGCGTCTGTTTCAAGTTCGATCCAGGCACCACGATTTGGAATTACAGTAGCATTATACAGTTTCTTACCCGACGGATCGATGGTCTCGCCATAATAAGCTCCTGGAGAACGGACAAGCTGACTGACGATAACACGTTCCGCACCATTGATGATGAATGTTCCAGTATCCGTCATGAGCGGAAAATCGCCCATAAAGACTTCCTGTTCCTTGATTTCACCAGTCTCCCGGTTAATCAGACGCACATTCACCCGCAGCGGTGCCGCGAGAGTTACATCACGCTCTTTGCACTCATCCAGTGCATATTTTGGCTCGCCCAGCGTAAAATCCTCAAAAGATAACACAAGATTTCCAGTGAAATCCTGTATTGGCGAAATATCATGGAAAATTTCCTGCAGGCCTTCCTTTAAAAACCACTCGTAGGAGTTTCGCTGGATATCCAGCAGATGCGGCATATCCATGACTTCTTTGATTCTTGCATAGCTATACCTGGTTCTTTTGCCCACCGGCACAGGATTAAACATTAAATCCTTCACCCCTTAGCACAATTTGACTCACCAACAGAAATACGCACAAAGAAACGGAATCATGAAACAATAAAAAGGCAAGGCATTATTTCTTTTTGACACCTTGCTGCTCTCCCGTCCTATTCCGTTTGAATTGATATTTCTGTCATTATTCAATTTCCTTTAGCGATAGTCAGTCGCGATCCTGTACAGCATTTCGCTGTACATTCTGTAATTTAAAATACTATCACAAATGCTGGAAAATGTCAATCACTTTCCTTTATAAATCAGCGAAAATGGCAAAAAATTAAAGAGTGCCCAATGGACACCCTTTAATCTTATTCCACAAAACTTAAATTACTTAAGTTCTACAGTTGCGCCAGCTTCTTCGAGCTTAGCCTTGGCTGCATCAGCATCAGCCTTGGAAACCTTCTCTTTAACCGGGCTAGGAGCGCCATCAACCAGAGCCTTAGCTTCCTTCAGGCCCAGGCCAGTGAGCTCACGAACAGCCTTGATAACGTTGATCTTGCTGGAGCCAGCAGAAGCCAGAACGACATCGAATTCGCTCTTCTCTTCTTCAGCAGCACCGCCAGCAGCGCCGCCAGCAGCAGCTACAGCTACCGGAGCAGCTGCGGATACGCCGAATTTTTCTTCCATAGCTTTAACGAGCTCGGAGAGTTCGAGGACAGTCATGCCCTCAATTGCTTCCATGATTTCTTCTTTAGTCATT
>CAZFPA010000060.1:0-11074 GCA_964520975.1 uncultured Selenomonadaceae bacterium
AAACGGCTGTCCTCGGAATTATTCCGATTGTCGCCCATCACGAAAATATGGCCTTCCGGTATCGTCGTCAGTGGATAATCCCCACGCGTCTTGCTCAGGATATACGGCTCATTCATGAGCTGCTGATTTACAAATACCCGTCCATCCTTGATTTCAATGGTATCGCCAGGAACGGCAATGACCCGCTTGATGAAATCACGGCTCGGGTCCTTTGGATAGCGGAATACAAGGATTTCCCCGCGTTCCGGTGCCCGGAAACGATAAATGAATTTATTTACGACCAGCCGCTCTGCACTCTGCAGCGTCGGCCGCATCGAAGGCCCATCCACCAGATAAAGCTCAACGATGAAATAACGGATGACAAAAGCTATCACCAGCGCAATCAGTATGGATATTGCCCAGTCCTTAGCCTCTTCACCTAATGAACTCATAAAAAAACCTCCTGCTGAATAAAGAATAGGGACTGCTTCCAGTCCCTATCTTCATCTTCCAATCAGCGCTTTTCTCTAATACGAGCAGCCTTACCAGTAAGGTTACGCAGATAGTAGAGCTTTGCACGACGTACAATACCTCTGCGCATGAGATCGATCTTCTCGAGGCGCGGGGAATGTACCGGGAAAGTACGCTCTACACCTACACCGTAAGAGATACGTCTTACCGTGAAAGTCTCACGGACGCCCGTACCCTGACGTGCAATTACAACACCCTCGAACATCTGGATACGCTCACGGGTACCCTCGACAACCTTTACGTGTACACGAACCGTGTCACCAGGTGCGAATGCCGGAATGTCAGTGCGAAGCTGTTCCTGCTCTAAAGCCTGAATAATGTTCATTTGTATTTCCTCCTTATTTCAGACGTTCATGGCAAATATCATGATTCACTCAGAGGACCGCCCACATACCCGATAATTATATCACACACCGCCAAAGAAATTCAAGCTTTTTTTCATCATACCAGGCAGGCCGCCATACAGCTGCGCACAACCGCCTCCGGCACATCATTTTTGATCCTTACCTGGCCGATCGATTCCATGAGTACCCAGTTGACCCGGCCATCGATGGTTTTTTTATCATGGAAAATAGCCGCATAGAGTGCATCCAGGCTGCAGCCCTCCGCCCGCGTCGGCAGCTGCAGGCGCTCAATGAGCGCAATGACACGCTGCAGTCCGGCTTCTCCGATCAGGCCGAGTGCCGCACTGATACGCGCGGCGGCCACCATGCCAATGGCTACGGCCTCCCCATGGTTATAGCGCGTATAGCCTGTATTCTTCTCAATGGCATGTGCCATCGTATGCCCGAAATTCAGGATCATGCGCAGTCCGGATTCCTTTTCATCCTCGGCCACGACCGCGGCCTTGATTTCACAAGAACGCGCAATCATATGCAGCGTCGCCTGCGGTTCCAGGGCCAGCACAGCCGCGGCATTGTCCTCTAAAAAAGCAAAAAAATCACGGTCATAGATGATGCCATACTTGATGATTTCTCCCAGCCCCGTATAGATCTCCCGTTCCGGCAGCGTCGCCAGCATGGAAAGATCCATAAAGACGGCCTTCGGCTGATAAAAGGCGCCGATGAGGTTCTTGCCCAGCTGATGATTTACAGCTACCTTGCCGCCAACACTCGAGTCCACCTGAGCGAGCAGACTCGTCGGCAGTTGGATGAACGGCACGCCACGCATGTAGGTCGCCGCGATAAAGCCGGCGAGATCCCCGACTACGCCACCGCCCAGTGCAAAAATCGGTGATTTGCGATCCAGGCCCAGCTCAATGGCTCTGGTAAATATCTTCTCCGCTTCCGCCAGGGATTTTGAGCTTTCCCCTGCGGGAATCTCATAGAGCTCTGCCGTCAGTCCGGCCTGCTGCAGTTCTGCGAGCACAGCTTTTCCATACAGTGCTCCCGTATTCGTATCCGCGATGAGCAATGCCCGATGGGAAAATCCCTGTTGATCTAAAAAGGCCGCGAGCTCTGCCCCCAGCTGATTGCCAATATAGATTGTATAGCTTTTCTCGCCCAGCGCTACCTCTACCTTACGCACGAACAGCACCCTCTCTCCGCAAGAATCCCTGAATTTCCTCCGCCACCTGCAGCGGGGAGCGCCGGCTCGTATCCACCGTATAATCCGCCTGCGCGTAGAGCGTCCGCCGCTCCTCCAGTAGTGCGGCAACGGCCGAACGCCGATCGCCATGATCCGCCCGATCGAGAACCGGCCGTGTTCCCCGGCGGCTGGTACGCTCCAAAATGACATCCACACTGGCCGTCAAGGCGATGATGCTGCCATTTTTGCGAAGCTCCTGCATATTCTCCGGATTCTTCACTGTACCGCCACCGGTTGATATGACCACGTGGTGACGGGCAGCGAGCTTTTTGACCATATCCTTCTCGCAGCTGCGGAAATAATCCTCCCCATGCCGCGCAAACATTTCCTTGATTGACATTTTATGCGCGGCCTCGATCTTCTGATCGACATCGACAAAAGCGTAGCCCAGACGATTCGCCAGGATTCGCCCGGCGCTCGTTTTGCCGGTGCCCATGAAACCAATCAAAACGACATTCTTCATCTCAGCCCTCCTGCACACGGGCCTTATAAGCGGCCATCGCCGCCAGCAGGTCCACCATGGCATCGCTGCCGAATTTTTCAAGCACCGCTTCTGCCATGACAAAGGCTGTCATCGCCTCGCCGACGACCGAGGCCGCCGATACCGCACAGACATCACTGCGCTCCTTGCAGGCCAGTACCTCCTCGTGGCTCCGGACATCCACCGAATGCAGCGGCTGCATGAGCGTAGGAATCGGCTTCATGACCGCCCGCACAACGACCTCTTCGCCATTGGTCATCCCGCCCTCGAGTCCGCCAGCCCGGTTGGTCTTTCGATAGACCTGCTTCGCGCCATCATAGAACATCTCATCATGAGCCTGGCTGCCAGGCAGTTCCGCATAGGCAAAGCCCGCACCGATCTCTACGCCCTTGATGGCCTGAATGGACATCATCGCCCCCGCCAGGCGGGCATCGAGCCGCCGGTCCCACTGGATATGGCTGCCGAGCCCCAGCGGCGCATGACGCACAATGACCTCGAAAGTCCCGCCCAGGGTGTCACCGGCGGCCTTGGCCGCACGGATTTTCTCCTTCATCGTTTCCTCCGCCGCGGCATCATAGCAATTGAGCTCCGAATCGCCCCGGCCGATGACCTCCCGGTCGATGTTCTCTGCCGCAGCAGCCACTCCACCGATATTGCATACCTGCGAAACGACCTCCATGCCGCAGGCCCGCAGGAACTGCTTGGCCAGCGCGCCGACAGCTACCCGGGCCGCCGTCTCACGCGCACTGGCCCGCTCCAGGATATCACGGATATCCTGCCGATTGTATTTTTTGATGCCTGTGAGATCGGCATGCCCCGGCCGCGCTGCCGTCACCGGTTCTGCTGCCGGCTCACCGAAAACAGACATCCGCGTTTCCCAGTTCGCCCAGTCCCGATTTGTCACCCGCAGGGTAATCGGATCGCCCATGGTTTCCCCGAAACGGACACCCGAAAGAATCTCCACACGATCCGTCTCGATCTTCATGCGGCCACCGCGCCCATAGCCTTGCTGACGCCGCGCCATATCGCGGTTCATTTCATCTATGTCGAGCTTCAGTCCTGCCGGTATTCCCTCAACAATCGCCGTCAGGCATTGCCCGTGGGACTCTCCCGCCGTCAAAAAACGCAAACTTCCCATATCTGCACCTCATTTATCCATGAAATATTGCTAAAACCATACTATTTTATAGTTTATGCTATCAAAGGATATAAATCAAGTTCCCTGTAAATAAATTTTTGTTTTTTAGCAGTGGATTCACCGGACCTGCTGCGCATAAATATGTATAAGGAAATGACAGGTAAGCTTGCCCTCCTCACTGTGGATTTCCATCGAATCCACCGTGGAAAAGCGATCCGCTTCCTCCATTGCCTGCAAGAAATCCAGTAAAGAAAAATAATTACAGCCCAGTGTGATGCTGACTGGCAGGCTCCGGCAGCCGGCTGCCTCCTCCGCAACCCCTGGAGACACGGCCAGCAGTTGCGCTCCCTTCACCGCACTGCGCTGCTGCAACTCCAAAATAAACGCGCCGGTCTGCAGTTCCAGCGGAAGCTTTGCCTGCTGCTCCGCCAGTTGTTTCCGCAGCCCGGCTTCATATTCCGGAGAATTATGATGCGCATTCAAAAAATTTTCTACCGAGAGCAGGGCATCCTTTTTCTCCTGCAGCATTGCCCGCTGCTGTGCAAGCTGTTCCTGCTGCGGCACATAGAGCTGCTGCCAGAAGAGCAGTCCTGCTGTCAATAAACTCCCGAGGACCAGCAGCAAGCCATATTTTCCCCGTACCATGCGACACCCCCTCACAGCCGTATCTGCAGCGAAAATACAATGCCTTCCTTTTCCCGGCTTTCTGAATTCTGCAGCACTGCCCCCTGTGTGAAAAAATCCCGATCCGCTTCCAGCCGGGCGATCATCGTTGATAAAGCCTCATAGCCAACAGCCCGCCCGCGTATCTCGAGGCAGCCTTCTCCGGCTAGCCGGATATCTGTGATCCATACGCCTTCCACCGTCTGTGTCCCTAAGTGTACCAGCAGGGCATGCCAAGGAAACCGCTGTGCGGAAAGCTTCTGCAGCAGGTGCTCGCCAGCCTCCAGCTGAACAGCCATTTCTCCGCTCCGACGCTGGCATTCCAGTCCCGCCCCTTGAGCCCTGAGCGCCGTCTCCTGGACCTGGCATTCCTGGCGGAGTGCATGCAGCTGCCAACTGCCATAGCCATAGATGGCGCTCAGACCTCCAAATCCCGCCAACAGGATAGCGGCCAGAATCCGGGGCCAGTTCCAGCCATCCGGCCGGGCGCATGGCGGCAGAAATTCCAGCACCGCCTGTCCCCGCAGCCCGCCGAGGGCGGCGTATAGGGCCTGATACAATTCCTCAGTCCATACCACATCACGCGATCGCTCTGACAAAGCCAGGGAAACGTTCCCCCATCCCAACCGCCCGGCCTCCGGTCCCGTGATCTCCGGCAGTTCCGGCAAGGCCACGGTCACGCAGTCAAGCTTTAGTCCGCAGGCCTGAAAGCTCTTTTGCAAGACCTCCATATCGACCCTGCTGACCGCTGCCAGCAACCAGCGGTTTTCCTGCTCGTCCTGACAAACGGTGGCCGGAATATAGCCATTTTCCTCAAACGGAACTGCGGCTTCCAAATCCCAATGGACAGCGGTGGAAAGCTCTTTGGGCGGCAGCATAGGAAACACTTTCTGATAGCAGAATACCTCTGCTGCCGACAGACAGAACGCGATGCCTTCCTGACCGATGCCCTCCCGCAGGCAATGGCTGCGGATGCTTTCAGCAGGCTCCGTCCCCTCCCCGCCGGCCTCCGGATGCCAGCCGATACTTCCCGCGTAAACAAGCTGCCAGTCCTCCTCCCCACGGAATACCTCCGCAAAGAACATCCTCTCAGCAGCAACGAATACGCCCAGCTGACGGCGCGGTTCCCGCCGGAAAATCCGTGGATACCACATGCTCATCGCCCCCAGTGTATCGTCATTTTTCCGGTGGTACTGCGCTGTACACGGGCCAGTGCCCGCCCTGGCCATTTTTCCGTATGGCACCTCGCCAACAGACAGACCTCCCCACGCTGCCCTATGGCATAGACCTTACAATCGCCTGCCGTCGATGCCCCAGCCGCAGACCCCACCGGCCAGATGCAAAAAGCGACCGTAGTGCTCACTGCCCGCTCCCAAAGCCCCGGCTCCGCCCCCAGCCGGTACACGGCAGCCTCGATGCCGCTCTCGGCCGCCAGCCGCAGGCGTGTGGACTGATAAAAACAATCCGCCGCTACCTGTTCCCGGGCCGCAAACTGAAACAACGCACCGCCGAGCAATGCGCCGGCTGCCAGCACCAGCAATCCCCAGAGCACACCGCTGCCCTGCTCAGTAGAAGCGCTCCCGTATTTTCCCATCATAGATCTGCACCACCGTTTCCAATAAGTATTCATGCCTCGTCACCATGTTCCGGGCACGTATGCGCAGCCAGATCTGCTGCTCTCCCTGTGGCACCGTCCGGAATTCCAGGATTTCCACCCGTCCCAGGCAGCTCTCCCCCGTCATGGGCTGCCCATCCTTCATCAGGCGCGAACTGCCCCCTTTTTTCCAGAAATAAACAACACCGACGGTCTCAGACGCATCGCAGCTGAAGGTTCGCAGGCAGAGCTTCGTACCATCGTCATCCAGCCATACCTCCTGCGCATAGGCCACATCCTCCGTGATACATTCCACGGCATGCCGAAGTTCATGCTGGACCTCCCAGTCACTGATTGCGCAGCCATACATACGCAGCAATATGAACAATATCGCCAGGAATCCGGCGAATAATGCTGTCAGGGCCGGAACCGCCGCTACCAGCTCCAACAGGCTCAGCCCGCTTTCCTCCCGCATCCATTTATCCATCCCGCAACCGCACCAGCCTTCGCAGTTCAATTTCCTGCTTCTTTCCTTTTTCCTCCCAGGTGACCCGGACCGTGATTTCCCGCAAAGCCGGCAGCCGTTCCGGAATCGTTACCCGGCTCACGATCCGGAACTGCTGACCACCAGGATTTGGGCTCCCGCTCTCACCGCCCAGCCAGTCAAATTCCGCCGCAGCCGCCAGCCTTTCCCGTGGCAGGGCAGCCGTGCGCGCAAGCTGTTCCTGGGCAAGGAATACCGCGGTAACCCTGGTCTCGCTCTGCATCCGCATTGTCTCCGCCGCCATGCCGATCAGCAGCACCTCGCTGGCCGCGGCCAGCAGACACCCAAGCAATATTGCCTCCAGCAGAAAAAATCCCGCTTCTCCCTGTCGGCACATCTCAGTCGCCTGCCGCGGCCCGGATACGTCCCACCCGGTCTACAATGACCCTACGGCTGGTCGCTCCCAGATAAATATAGATAGTCGCCGGCTCCGCATCTCCGCCGGGCTGAAAATAGAGCTCATCGCGCGGAAATACATAATGAACCTGCGCCGGAGCCGGATGTTCCATCATAAAATCCCCTCCCTGAAAAATCATATAGCTTCGCCGTGTAAATCGCATCACGGGAACCCCCGTAGTATTTTTCCCCCAAAGCGCATCCTGCGGCCGGGAAGCGCTGCGCGTCATTTCCTGCAGCAGCCGCAGCTCCGCGACCATACAGGCCGCCTCGCTATCCAGCCGCCGCTCTTCCAGCCAATGCGCCGTCTTCGGCAGCACCGCGGCAGCCAGCAGAGAAAGCACTGCAGCGCAGACCAGCAGCTCGATAAAGCTCCAGCCTCTTTCACCCATAGCAGAACCCCACGTACCATTCCCAGAAAAAACTTCCGTAGAAATAGCTGAGCCCCGCGCCCAGGGACAGGAACGGGCCAAATGGCAGCCGCGCCCCCCGCTGGCAGCGGCCGCAGAGCAGCAATCCTCCGGCCCAAAGTCCACCAGCCGTAAAGGCCAGCCAGAGTGCCAGCAGCAGAGCCGGTGCCTCAAGCCAGAAGCCCAGAACAAACGCCAATTTGATATCGCCGCCTCCCATGCCACCATGCGAGAGCATACGCAGCGCCCATAAAATTGCACCACCGGCCAGTGCTCCGCCAAGGTGCAGCAACCACGGCCAGCCGTTCCCGGCCAGACCGTTCATAGCACCAAGCACTGCCAGTACCAGCAGCAGGCGATCAAAGAGCAGACCATACCGGATATCCAGCATTGATAGCAAAAGCAGCAGCAGCAGAAAGCTTCCGTCTGCCCAGCAGCTGCCAGCGCAGCAAACAAGGAAAAGTCCTAAACAGCCGGCAGCTATGCCCCAAAACAGAAGCGGCAACTGCTGCCAGAAAAAATGCGGCCGACAGGAATCCGTCATTTTCATCTATGCCTCCTACGGTGCCGTTTTATCCGGCGCACCAAAATCACCGGCTGCATGCTCCTGGCAAAGTGCCCGGCTGCGGTCCTTCGCCAGTGCATAGGCTGCGGCATTGATTTCCAGGCTCTCGCCCGTGCGCAGCAGACATTTCCCCTGCGGCGGCCTGAGGCGGGCCAGATCGACGATATACGGCTCCAGATCCGGCTGCAGATTGGTGGGCAGACGCCCGTTCTGCGCCTCATACATGAGCACGGCCATATCCAGGCTGCGCAGATCGGATTGTATGCGCGCGGTATTAGCCATCGCCATTGCCTGCTGGTATTTAGGCACGGCTACCGCCATCAGCACACCGACGATCGCCACATAGACCAAAAGCTCCAATAACGAAAAACCCTGTTCCTCTTTCAGACACTCTCGCATAATTTCCCTCCTAACAAAACGCATCGACGGCTGTGAGCAGCGGATAAAGCAGGCCCAACACCAGGCCGCCGATAACCAGTCCTAAAAACACAAGCATGCACGGCTCGATGAGCACCTGCAGCCGCTGCGCCAGCGTATCCGCCTCCTGCCGACAGAGCTCTGCCAGATGCTCCAGCATAAAAGCCAGTTCCCCGGCCGCCTCTCCCGCTGCCAACAGCTCAAGCAGCAGCGGTGAAATCGAGGACCCGCGGCAGGCAGCGGCAAGCGTACTGCCGCGCCGGAGCCTTGCCGGCACCCCCCGAAGCTGCCGGCGCAGGCAGCGGTTCCTCACCCCCTCTGCCGCCTGCACAGCGGCTTCGTCGATGACAATTCCGCTGCTGTGCAGTAAGGATAAAATCGTAAAAAAACGCCACAAATCCCGCCGTACACAGAGCCGTCCCCAGACTGGAAACCGTAGTGCCAGGCAATCCGCACTCTGCCGGACGCGCTCCCGCCGGAGCGCATACCCTGCGGCTGAAACACCTCCTGCACCGACACCAAGCAGCAGCCCCGCATGCGCCCCGAAAAACTTCCCGCCCTCCATGAGCACGCGCGTCGGAAAGGGCAGCACAACCCCCAGGTTTTCATACATAAGGGCAAAGGACGGCAGGACAACGCATAACAAAAAAATGAATACCAGCAGCGTCAGCCCAAACAAAAAACAGGGATACAGCATGGCTGTTTTCAGCTTTTCCTGCAGGGCCCGGCTGCGCTCAAGCACAGCTGCCAGCCTACCGATGACTTTGTCCACACTGCCGCCGGCCTCCGCAGCAGCCAACAGGCACAGCATCTCCGCCGGAAAGAAATCCGCCTGCCGCTCCAGGGCCCGCGACAGAGATGCCCCTGCCTGCAGTTCCTCACCAACGGCCTGCAGCACCGCCTGCTTTTTCCCACTGGCCTCACGCCCCAGCATACCGACCGCATCCTGCACCGACAGCCCTGCTTCCAGCATGAGTGCCAGCTGTCGGCAAAAAACTGCCGCCTGCTGCCCATTACCGGAACGAAACACTCTTTGCCGCCAAAAAGGAACCGCTTCAAGCCGGGCAATGAACAGGCCCTGCTCCTGCAGGTTTTTTACGGCCTCCCGTCGGCTGCCGGCCCGAAGAACCCCCTGGCAGAGCTGTCCCTCCAGATTCCGGGCTGCATACGAATAATCCTCCACGCCGTCACCTCCTCATCGGCCCTCTACCAGCCCCGAGGCAACGTCCTTGCTGATCCGCCCCTGCTGCAGCAGCTCCTGTATCGCCATTTCCATCGTCTGCATCCCCGACTGCCGGCCGGAAAGCATGGCCGAAGACAACTGCTGCAGGTGCCCGGTACGGATAAGATTCCGTACTGCCGGCGTCGCAAGCAGCACCTCACACGCACATACCCGCTTCCCGTCCTGCCCCGGCAGCAACTGCTGAGAAAAAATCCCGGACAACACCATTGCCAGCTGCTCCCGAAGCTGCAGCTGCTCATCTGCCGGAACCAGATTTTCCATACGAAGCACAGCCTCTGCCGCACTGCCGGTATGCAGACTGCCCAAAACAAGATGACCGGTATCGCCGGCATCCAGTGCGGCCCGCAGGGTGTCCTCGTCGCGTATCTCACCGACCAGCAGGATATCCGGGTCCTCCCGCAGCGCGCTGCGCAGAGCTCCGCCAAACGAGCGGAAATCCCGGCCGAGTTCGCGCTGGCTGATAAGGCTCTGCCCCGGTGGATACAGATACTCAACCGGGTCCTCCAGGGTGATGATATGCACAGCCCGCTGCTGATGCACAGCCGCCAGAAAAGCTGCCAGGGTTGAAGTCTTGCCACTGCCGGTACGGCCAGTGACCAGCAGCAGTCCGGTACGCGCACGCAGAAACCCGTAGAGCGCCGCCGGACACCCCAGCACCTCCATCGACGGAATTACCGCTGGCAGCAGCCGCAGGGCCAACGCCCATCCCTGCCGCTGCCGAAACGCATTGACCCGGAAACGGCGCTCCCCATAACTCCACGAAAAATCAAGCTCCTGCACCATTCCGCCGCACGACGGTTCTTCCGGCAGCGTCAAAGCCATGAAAAAGTTCTGAACAGATTTCGCTGAAAACACCTGCTTTCCATAAGGATACAACTCTCCCTGTACGCGCAGAAAGCCACGCTGCCCCGCCTCGATATGGATGTCCGAGGCCCCGCGGGCAATGCCAGCGGACAGCAGCTCCGCAATGGCCGGTTCAAAGCTCCCCATACAGCACCCTCCCCACCTCAGACAATGAAGTGAGTCCGGCCAGCGCCTTCGCGATGCCATCCTCGCGCAGACTGGCCATACCGGCAGCGGCTGCCAGTGCCTGCAGCGAGGACGTTGGACTTTCCTCCAATACTGCCTGCCGCAGGTTCTCGTCCATACAGAGAAGCTCCTGCAGTGCGAGACGCCCCCGATAGCCGGAATAGCCGCAATCCGGACAGCCATCGCCATGGTAAAGGCAGATACCCGGATGATAATATTCCCCGAGGAAGGCCGCTTCCCGTGAATCCGCTTCCGGATAATACGGGTGCCGGCAGTTCGGGCACAGCCGCCGCACCAGCCGCTGTGCCACAACACCCAGAACCGATGCCGCGAACAGATACGGCGCGATCCCCATTTCGAGCATCCGGGAAACCGCGCCTACCGCTGATCCCGTATGCAGCGTCGAAAACAACAGATGCCCGGTCAACGCCGCCCGCACCGCCATTTCCGCTGTTTCCTCATCGCGGATTTCCCCGAGCATGATCGCATCGGGGTCC
>CAZFPA010000061.1:0-11043 GCA_964520975.1 uncultured Selenomonadaceae bacterium
ATACGCTTTACCAGGATACTCGTTGACATTCCCTCAGAACACATTAAATAAATTTTGCGCATAATCGATTGCTCCTCTCTATTCATATCATATACGAAATTTCTTTTTTCAACAATTTATTTTCAGTCACATAAGCAAAGATATTGCTCATGTACAAGATATTCACTTTTAAGCATCGCATCTTTCCGTCATTTTCTGATGAGCCGCCCGGATATGCCGCCTTCCAGCAGCAAAAAGACCGCGGCGCGTTTCTTACGAAAGTGAATGGGGCTGTCGCACGAAGTGATTTTTCACTTTGGCGGCAGTCCTATTTTTTTACTCCAAAGTCTGTTGGAAATGCTCTTCAGAATTTATATCCTAAAAAAGGGTACACAAAAAAATCTCAGTCTGTGCTGATTTTTTTGTGTACCCTTTTTGTGTTTTAAGCTACGCTATTTATCGGGAACAAATATTGTCCGGACCGACCGGATTGTATCTTGTGATGCAGCTTGTTAATGTTATGTGCCATACCTAGCAACATGCTTTCGACTAACGCATTGCCATTCCCATGCCCAAGAAATCGTCGGAAATGCAAATCTTCCTTTACATCTGCAAAGGCTCCTTCCGACTGGATGCTCCGATTTACCCGGAGTTCAATTCCCTTAGGAGAAGTAATCCGTTCCATATCTTCGGCACGTTTCTGCTGAAAGGTTTTTGAAACCTCGAAATGCTTACTCCGCTCTTCCAGGGGAATCTTGCTGTTGTTCCCGCGAATGCACTGTGCCTTTAGTGCGCATCCACCGCAGTCTTCACAGGCATATTGCGTTTTCTGTACAACATAGCCAGTCCTTGTCTTGCTCTTGCGTTCTCCAATGGCTGCAATCTTTTTTCCTTTGGCGCAGATGTAGCAATCCTCTTCTGCACGATATGCCATGTTTTCCCGGCGCCCAATATCTTTTTTGTATTTCCGCTGTTTGCTGATCTCATAGTTGTTTGGCTTGATGTATGCGGTCTGTCCCTGTGCTTCAAGGTATAGGTAGTTTTCTTCACTTTCATAGCCAGCATCGGCAATGACATTTGCGTAGCTTGTATGAAAATACCGTTCGAACTCCTGTAGGAATGGAATGAGCGTTGTCGTATCTGTTGGCTGGGGGCCTTCTGTCACCCATACAACATATTCAGCGTCAATGCCATACTGGATATTGTAGGCTGGCTTGAGCTGCCCGTTCCGCATGGCATCTTCCTTCATGCGCATGAAGGTCGCATCCTGCTCGGTCTTGGCAAAACTGTTGCGCTTTCCGCATACATGGAGCTTGTAAATGTAATCCTTGATCCGCCGGATGTATTCGTCTAATGTTTCCAGTGTTCTCTGCAGTGGGGTCTTCCGTTTCCCTATACCATGTACAAAGGTGATGTTTTCCTGCTGCTGAAGCCTTTTCAGCTTTCGATGGAGACGCTTCAGGTGATACAATTGGATCTCTTTTCCATGTATGACCTGGATGCCGAAATCTTCTTCTATTTGTTCTATGAATGCAGGAATCTTTTCCAGGAGCTTCTGCAGGTTTTTCGTCACGGCCTTTTTCCAGACAAATTTGTATTTATTGGCAAAAGCTTCAATCTTAGTGCCGTCAATGAAGATATTTTCCAGGGAAAGTTCACCAAGGTCGGCCAGACGACAATCCATTTGAGCGAAAGTCTCTTTCATGCATGCTGCCAAATGTATAGAACGGAATCTGGCAATTGTTGCATGGTCTGGAGGGCGCTTGCCTTCCAGCAGAAACATGTAGTTGATATCCCTTCGGCAGGCCTGTTCAATCCTGCGCGAGCTACGGATGCAGTTCATGTTTGCATAGATAAGGATTTCCAACAACTGCCGTGGCGACGCTTGATTTTTCTCGAAATGAGAATATGTATGATAAAGCTCCGATAAGTCCATCCCTTCAACAATGTAGCGCAGCAGGCGTACTGGGTCATCCTTTGGAATCTGAAATTCGATATTGAGTGGCAGATGCAATTGATAAAAACTGCCTAATGTTGTATAATCTGTTTGTGTAATATTTGGTTTTTGCATACTTAAATTTTACACGTTCTCCCAGACGATTAAAAGTCCGGGAGTTCTTTTTTTATGCGAAAAAAGGCTGCCGGACGTTTTTCAACGTGCGACAGCCCCCTTCCTGTTCTGTAATTTTATTAAGCTGACTTAAAAATCAATGTATCAAGCAAACTGATGAGCTGGTTGATCTCCGGCTTGGAAATCTGTCCGCTCGCACCGAGCTCCGTACCTTTAATCTTCATCTCTTCACTGATCAGTGAGGAGAACAATACAACCGGTACATCATGCAGACGCTCATTATCACGGATGAGTTTCAGCAGACGATGGCCATCCATCTGTGGCATCTCGATATCCGTAACGACGATGCGCACCTGATCCTCGATCGGGCCTTCCTTCGCGGCCAAAGACTCCAGGTATTCCCAGGCAGCCTTGCCGTTATTGAAATCACGCACATAACGATAACCGGACTCGTGGAGCGTTGTGACCAGAAGCTCACGCAACATAGAGGAATCCTCTGCCACAACAACATGCATAGCGGAGCGCTTTGCCTTCGTCTCAATTTCAGCATCCTCAATCGTCGTAAGCTTGGCGTTGATCTCCGGATTGATCTCGGCAATGATGGATTCAAAATCAAGCAGCAATACGA
This sequence comes from uncultured Selenomonadaceae bacterium, assembly GCA_964520975.1. Taxonomy (GTDB): domain Bacteria; phylum Bacillota; class Negativicutes; order Selenomonadales; family Selenomonadaceae; genus CAZFPA01. The sequence goes on from CAZFPA010000061.1 coordinate 2,679, forward strand.
TACGATCCTGCATCTTGATGATACCTACCACGCGGGACTGATCGCCGACCTCTGGTGCCGTCTCCATATCCTTCCAGGAAATGCGATGGATACGGGATACATTGTCGACGAGGAAACCGATATTATAGTTATTGATTTCCGTCACGATGATATTTTTTGGTTTCTCCATGCTGTCCACATTCAGGCAGCGCGGCAGATTTACCAGCGGCATCGAACGCCCGCGCAGAGTAAAGAGCCCATCGATATAAGGATGTGCCTGCGGCATTTTTGTAACAGGGAAATCCGCACTCGTGATGACTTCACGTACCTTTGCGACGTTGATACCATAGTTCACCGCACCGATGCTGAATTCAACGATCTCAAATTCATTCGTGCCGGTTTCCAACAGAATTCCTTTTTTATCTCCATTTACTACTTCTGCCATTCAATCGCCCCCATTTTATAACGTCCCTGCAGACCCGCAGGAAATCTCTGATGATCATTCACTAAATATTCGATATAGAGATATTCGTTACCGATAAATATAAATCCTTCTTCCTTTTGGAAAAATTCTATTTCAAATATGTCCAGCCATCTTTTTCCTCGATGAGACCATCCTTCATCAAATGCCCCAGCGCCCGTTTGAAGGCTGCCTTGCTGATCTGGAATTTATCGCGGATGACTTCCGGCGATGTAGTATCACTGTACGGCATTTTCCCATTATGAGACTGCAGCAGCAGCAATATTTTCTCCGCATCACTGACCAGGGCCTTTTCCTTGATTTCCCGCAGCGACGCGTTGAGACGGCCATCCTCGCGGATGTAGGTCACGCGCGCCTCGACAATCTCACCGACCCGCGGTTTCAAAGACATTTCCTTATTATCAATAAATACGATATTGCGCTGCTCGGAAAAAAGGAATGCTCCGCTGTCCGTATAATTGTAGATTGCCCCGCGGATCATATCGCCGACCTTGATGCCCTCCGCCGGCTTGGATGCCCGCCGCATCTCATCTTCAACTTCCATAGTCACAGCCAGGCGCCCGGATTTATCCGTATAGAGCTTGGCCCAGACGACCTCGCCGATCTGGAGCCGACCACGCATTCCCGCGTACGGCATAAAAATACCGCGCTCCGCTCCCACGTCGAGGAACGCGCCATCCTTGCTCACATTGATGACCTTGAGACGGGCAATCTGCCCTTCCTTCATCTGCGGCACCCGCATGCTGGCGGTAAGCCGATGCTTCGGGTCGAGGTAAAGGAACACCTTCACCTCATCCCCCACAGCCACCGGAGCCGTCTGCTGGGTTTTATGCAGCAGAATATCATCGGAGGTATTCCCGGTTTCCGCATCCAGAAATGCTCCCATTTCACCCAGGCGGGCAACCCGCAGCACCGCGGTCGTACTCGGTCCGTATTTACGCGGCTGATATACCGCATCTTTCTGCTTATCCATTTGCATCATTCCTCGTACGGAGTGAGCTCCGCATCGCCCCATAGACGTTCCAGCGCGTAGAACTCACGGCTTTCCTGCTGGAATATATGGGCTACACAATCACCATAATCCAGCAATACCCATTCGCCCTCGCGATAGCCTTCCTTATGAAGGAAGGAGACGCCGGCCTCGGCGAGCTCCTCCTCGATATTATCCGCAATGGCCCGCGCCTGCGTGGCGCTGCCTGCCGAGCAGATCACCAGATAATCCGTCGTCGGTGTGAGCTTCTGCATATCCATACGCACAATATCGCGTGCTTTCTTATTACTTGCGGCCTTGGCAATCGCCAGGCTCAATTCCTCTGAAGTCTTAAACAAACCTCATTCCTCCCTTTCATTCCTCTAATCTTCGCGGAGCATCTGCTCCCGTTATGGTTCCTCGGCCGGCAAAGGGAAAAGTTCCTCTACCTTAGCCGCTATTTTTTCCTGATCTGGCAGCCACAATGTCGGATCTGCCTGCGATTCAGCACCGGGAAGCATAATGACCTGCGGCTCATTTGTACTGAGCTTGCGCAATACCACCGTAAGATGTGCTGTATCAAACAGCTCCGCACTCGTAGTAATCCGGTTACGGCAAATTTCCACCAATGCCGGCAGGCGGGTAACCGTATCCGGCTGCAGCAGGCTTTCATAAAAAGCCTTTACAAAATGCTGCTGACGCTGCAGACGACCGATATCGCCAAGCTCTCCGCCGCGATAGCGCAGATATTTCTGCGCTGTATCACCATCCATGTGCTGATAGCCCTTCACAATATGAATGGTGAGCTGGGCCTCCGGATCTTCATAGTCCATATCCTGCTCTACATAGACATCCATACCGCCCAGGGTATCAACAATTTCTGCCAAAGCCTTCGTATCCAGCGCCACATATTGATGGATCGATACCCCCAGCAGCCTGGAAACCGTCTGCATCGTCAGTGTTGGTCCGCCATAGGCATACGTGGCATTGATGCGATCCGGTTCCTTGCGTCCCGGTATCTCCGCCAGCGTATCCCGCGGAATCGATATGAACCGCACCTGTCCGTCTGTATTATTGAAGCTCAGGAGCAGAATCGTATCGGCCCGCTTGGCAAGACCACCGTCTTCCCCGTCATCGACCCCCATAAGCAACACATTCGTGTAGTCATCAAAGCGTGGATCAAGCGTACTGCGCTTGAGCGCCTGCCGCTGCTCGTAGCCCTGGTAAAGAGAAGCATAGGTATCATAGGTCTGCCGCCCCCAGCTGTAAAGCTGAAAACCGATCCAGGACACAGCCGCCACGACAAGACTGGCTAACAGCAAAAAAACCAGCAGACGGAAAAACTTCACGCGCCGGCGCCGTTTTTTTATGATTCTTTTCCGTTTGATATTTTCCTGCGTCTGATTTACCATGCGCCTTATCCCTTTAACAAAATCTCATTGCGGGCCATCACGGTATCCGGATGAATGAGATGATTTTTCTGCAACACAAATGCAATCGAACGGCTCAATCCAGCCAGTACCATTGTATCGAGTCCGGCCTCACGCGAGAGGCGCCGCAGTTCCTCGACCCCGGGGTAGTCACGATGCGGTTCGACCATATCCGCAAAGTAAATGATCTTGTCCAGTGTCGTCATGTTAGTGCCGCCTACCGTATGCCGATAAATCGCCTGCGCGATCTCCGGGTCTTTCACCCCATAGCATTCTTCAATGCGCTGTGCACCGATATAGGCGTGAAGGAGCAGCGGCATCGCCGCTTCTACAGGTCCATAGGAAATGCCTCGCCGACGGGCTTCATCAAGCATACCGTCATTCGGAAATTCCCGTGCACAGTCATGAAGCAGCCCTGCCACTTTGGCCTTGGCTGTCGGAACACCAAAGCGCTGCGCCAAAAAAACCGCCGTATCAGCAACCCCCAGAGAATGCTCATAACGGCTCCGTTTCAGGCGCGACGCCAACAGCTCTTTCATATCCTCGAATTCCATAGACCATTACCTCTTTTATCTGTATAAGCCTTCTCTATAAATGTACTGGGCCACCGCCGCCGGAACAATATAGCGTATGGAACGCCCCTGGCGTACCCGATTCCGGACATCCGTCGAGGAAATTTCCAGCTTGGGTGCCGGCAGAGAATGGATGTGCTCTTCCCCCAGCGAACCAAAACGTGCCCGAAGTTCCCCGAGGTTGGGTACCGTTCCCGGCCGACTGACCGCGATGAAATGGCAGAGCCGCAGCAATTCTGTAATACGCTCCCAGGTAGGAAGCTCCTGGATTGCATCCGCTCCGGCAATAAAATAAAACTGCGTCGAAGCCCCGAAGCGTTCAATGAGTTCCTGTACCGTATCAATGGAATAGGAAGGTCCCGAGCGCTGCATCTCCAGCGGAGATACCATAAAATGCGGATTGTCCTCCGTAGCCAATACCGTCATCCGATACCGGTACATCGCAGGCGTAACCTGCTGATGCTGCTTATGCGGCGGGCTCGCTGCGGGAATGAACAGAACCTTGTCCAGGGCATAGCCTTCCCGTACATTTTCTGCTGTCGTAAGATGTCCTAAATGAATCGGATCAAAGGTTCCCCCCATGATCCCGATCTTTTGCCCAATCTCTCCCATGCCATCCGATCTCCCAAATCGTCACAAAATATACTGCAGCAACAGCCAGATGACAGCCATGACCGCCGCCATCCAGACCGCTGCCCGAAGGTCATCCAAGAAATCATGCCATCCCTTTTCAGTATGCAGGTATTGGCGAAGAGTCCGCAAATACCCCCAGATGCGCTGCATCAGCGAATCTGCCCTTCCCCGTAGATGAGATATTTCGTGCTGGTGAGTTCATTGAGTCCCATTGGCCCGCGTGCATGCAGTTTTTGGGTACTGATGCCGATTTCAGCACCAAAACCGAATTCAAAGCCATCCGTGAAACGAGTAGACGCATTCACGTAGACAGCCGCGGCATCTACCGCCCGCTGGAAGTGGTGCGCATTTACGAGATTTTCCGTCACGATGGTCTCCGAATGCCCTGTATTGTAACGATTGATATGGGCTATAGCTTCATCAAGGCCATCAACAACCCGAACGGATAAAATGAGCTCACCGTACTCGGTAGCCCAATCCTCCGCAGTAGCCGCTGCCATTGTCGGGCAGATCTGCCGTGCACGTTCGCAGCCGCGAAGCTCCACGTGCTTCTCCTCCATAGCAGCCTGCAGACGCGGCAGAAACTCCGCCGCAATCGCTGCATGCACCAGCAAGGTTTCCATGGCATTGCATACCGAAGGCCGCGAGGTCTTGGCATTGATGGCAATCTTCAGGGCCATATCCTGGTCAGCACTGGCATCGACAAACATATGGCAGATGCCTGAGCCCGTTTCGATGACCGGAACCACACTGGATTCAACGATCCGGCGGATGAGCCCCGCTCCACCGCGTGGAATGATGACATCCAGATACTGATTCAGGTGCATCATGATATCAACCGCCTGACGTTCCGTCGTCTCCACAAACTGGATACTGCCTTCCGGAATTCCATTATGATAGGCCGCTTCGGCCAGCAGCGACCAAATAGCCTGGTTGGAGCGGATTGCCTCCGAGCCACCACGCAGCAGCACACTGTTGCCTGATTTCAGGCAAAGGGCGGCTGCGTCGGCAGTGACATTGGGACGAGCTTCATAAACGATGCCGATGACGCCTAAGGGTACACGTACCCGGCGAATTTCGAGTCCATTGGGACGGATCGTAGAATAGTTACCTTCGCCAATGGGGTCCGGCAGCGCAGCAATCTGCCGCAGACCTTCCGCCATTTGCGTAATGCGGGCATCATCAAGCAGCAGACGGTCCAGATACGAGCGCTTAACCCCCTTCTGCCGGGCATCCTCCAGATCCTGTGCATTAGCCGTGAGAATCAGTTCCTTGCGCTTTTCCAGCGCATCTGCCATAGCCTGCAGGGCCTGGTTTTTCACCACTGTCGACACCAGTGCCATTTCATAGGCAGCCGCCTTCGCCGCTGCCGCCTTTTTTTGCATCAACTCGTCCAAATCCATGCCAAATCCCTCCTGCACTTAAACCATCAATACCATATTGTCACGATGGATGACCTCTTCATAGATCTTCCCCCGCAATAATTTTGAAAACTCACTGGTCTGCCGCCCCAGAATCTTGCCTAAGGATATTGTATCATAATTCACGATACCCCGGGCAATCTCCCTGCCGGAGACTGAGAGTACCCGCACCGTATTTCCCGCCTGGAAGTCGCCCTCCACGGCAGTAATACCGGCTGCCAAAAGGCTGGAGCCGCCGGACAGCATCGCCCTTTCACATCCGGCATCCACGACAATATCGCCATCGATCCGCCGGCCAAAGGCCAGCCAGCTCTTACGAACCTTCAGATGGGACTCACGCGCAGGAAAAATACTGCCCACGGCCTGTCCCTCCAGAATATCCCGCAGAACGCCGGCACGGTCACCAGCCGCAATCAGCATCGTAACACCAGCATTTACAGCAATCTTGGCCGCCTCAATCTTCGTGTGCATACCACCGGTACCCAGGCTGGAGCCAGCCCCGCCGGCAATACGCTCAATCTCTGGTGTGATCTCCGGAATTTCAGTAAGCAGCTGCGCGTTCTTATCCACCTGCGGATTGGCACTGTAGAGGCCCTCAATATCCGAAAGGATGATGAGCACATCTGCATCCACGAGCGTAGCTACCGTCGCCGACAGCGTATCATTGTCACCAATCTTGAGCTCATCAACCGCAATCGCGTCATTCTCGTTGACAATGGGCACCACACCCATGTGCAGCAGCGTCAGCAGGGCGTTGCGGGAATTCGTGTATTGGTTATGGCGCACTGAATTTTCCTTTGTAAGCAGCACTTGTGCCGCCGGGAGGCCATACTCGGCAAAAAGCTTCTCATAAATATGCATGAGAATTCCCTGGCCAACAGCCGCCAGCGCCTGCTTTTCCGGAATCGACGCAGGACGCTTCTCGAGCCCCATGCGATCCATACCGGCACCTACCGCGCCGGACGTGACCAACAGGATTTCCCGTCCCTGGTTAGCCAGATCCGTAAGCTCCCGCACCAGGGTATCCATACGATGCAGATTCAGCTTGCCATTCGCATAGGTAAGAGTACTGGTCCCTACCTTCACCACTATACGCTTTGCGTCCTTCAAACCAGCCCTTGTATCCATTTTCCTCGACTCCTGTGCCTTACGGCAGCTCTATTTTAGGTTTATCGAAATTCTTTTTATACAAAAGTCCATTCCGTCCGATCACCTGCACGAGATCCGCATCTGAACGCTCGGCGAGCGTCGCGATGACATCGCCGGGCTCCTCCAGACAATTCTGCAGTACCCGAACCTTGATGAGTTCGCGCTTTTTGATGACATCACGCGCGGATGCCACAACAGCCGGCGTCAGCCCCTCTTTACCAATATTTACAACCGGGCTTTCCTTCATGCCCAGTGAACGCAGGAAGCTTTTCTGCTTGCCTGTAAGTGTATTTCGAATCAATTTATTTCCTCCTGTTACAACACCAGTATTCAGAATTTCGCGGTGCAAAATCCCGCCGAGATCCTGACACCGGGTTACTCCCGATACTCAAATTCCATCTCGCCAATATGGACCGTCATGCCCTCTTTGATACCACGGGCCCGCAGCTTCTGATCGATACCCTTGATGCGCCAGATATACTGGAAACGGCGAACGGCTTCATCGTTGCCGAAATTCGTCATTGCGACCAGTTTATCCAGTGACTTGCTGGAAACGATAAAATCACCACTGTCATTGCGGGTGATCTTCACTTCGTCCTTATCCTCGTCCTTTGCGTCATAGACCTTGACGCCATCTTCCTCTTCCGGCTCTTCCACATATTCATCCAGTGCCTTCGCCGTATAATCGATCAGCTCTTTAAGGCCCTGCTTGGTGGCTGCCGAAATCGCAAAAATAGGAATATGCTCCTTGGCGGCAAGCTCCTCTAAGCGCTTATAGTTCTCTTCCGCTCCCGGAAGGTCCATTTTATTAGCCGCCAGGATCTGTGGCCGGCGCGCAATCTTCTCACTGTAGAGCTTGAGCTCGCGATTGATCTTGTAATAATCCTCAACAGGATCACGGCCTTCAATGCCTGAAGCATCCACAATATGAATGATGACCTTCGTGCGTTCTACATGGCGCAGGAAATCATGTCCCAGCCCGACGCCTTCGGCGGCTCCATCGATAAGGCCCGGGATATCCGCCATGACAAAGCTCTTCTCGTCCCCGACACTCACCACGCCAAGTACCGGAGTAATCGTCGTAAAATGATACTCCGCGATTTCCGGTCGCGCTGCCGATACGCTGGCTACCAGGCTGGACTTGCCAACACTCGGATAACCGACAAGGCCTACATCGGCCAGCAGTTTCAGCTCGAGCACTAAGTCCCGGCTTTCCCCCGGCTCACCGAATTCAGCAAACGTAGGTGCCCGGTTCGCACTGTTGGCAAACTTGGCATTGCCGCGACCACCACGCCCGCCTTTGGCAATGACAGCTTCCTGGCCGATTTCTGTGAGATCGGCCAGGACCTCTTCCGTATTGGCGTCCTTTACCAGCGTTCCCTGCGGAACCTTTACATAGCAGGCCGGTGCATTATGCCCGTACTGATTCTTTATATCACCATTTTCACCATTTTTTCCCTGGAATTTCCGATGATAACGAAAATCCAGCAAGGTGTTCATGTTGCTGTCCACCACAAAAATAACGTCCGCCCCGCGGCCGCCATCACCACCGGATGGTCCGCCATTCGGAACGAATTTCTCCCGACGGAACGCCGATTTTCCATTGCCGCCGTTGCCTGCAATGACTTTAATGGTTGTTCTATCTATAAACTGCATACTAACCTCCAGTTACCTCTTGTGATGCATAAAAAGCTGGTATTGGAATTCAATGCCAGCTTTTTATACATCAC
>CAZFPA010000062.1:0-10967 GCA_964520975.1 uncultured Selenomonadaceae bacterium
GGCGGACGCGTTGGAAGGATTCCGCGCTGCGGAATCATGAACAAGGACGTTATAAAGGATCTGCAGCGGAGGCAAGCTGTAGATCTTTTTGTACAAAAATACGCTGCCAGTGCAGAGGCCTGGCAGCGTAAGAGGGATTTTATATAGCAGCTTAAACTATGGTGCTATAAACTTAGGAAATGTGAATGGTCGTTGATTAATCAGAATGCGAAGATGAGATTTGAGAAGAAGGCGGTGTGATTGTTATGGTTGTCTGCATAGCTTTGGTCGATGGCTTTGCCAAAGAAGAAATAGTTCTGGAGCTGGATGTTCTTTGTAAAGTGATACCACAGACTGGCTTCCAGACCTTTGCTGCCTGGTTTTTCACTGCCGTTGACGATGCTGGACATGATCAGAGCATCTGAGCCGAGGTAGCGATAGCCAAGTGATCCGCCCCAGCGTTTGCTGCCCCAAGGACTGCCGTTATAGACAAATTTGATGTCGTATGCTTTGTTTTGATAGCCCTGGTTGCCATGCGAATAGAAAGTAGTGAGATCGACGTTCTCCGCAAGATTTTGGCGAAGATTGAGGGCGACAATGCCGAGGCGGCTGTCATCATAGGCATTTGGTGATTTCAGGCTGTAATAGCCAAGACCGGCAGAGGTCTTGGGGGTGAAGGAATGTTCAATAGAAAAGCCATGCACCTGAAGGGAATCATCGTTGGCCCAGCCAGTGCCTGCACTGTTGCGAGAGAAATCATAACGGCCGCCGTTGCGGATAAAACCGGCAGACCAAGGTGAGGAAAGGTCGGCGTTCTTTTCATAAACCATACCGGTATAGGCATGCAAGGAAGTATCCTTGTTCATTGCATAGTCAACCTCGACACCTTTGACACGGGCATTGCTTACCACGCCATCCTGGAGGCCTGGTGTGAAGAGACCGATCGTTGTATTCAGGCCTTTGCCAATCGGCCCGCGGGCATAGAGATGATAGATGGCAGCATTAACTTCTTTTGAGGATGTACCATAATCATCACTGAAGCTCTTTTCCTTGTTCCAGCCTTCACTGGAGCCCCATTTCCAGTCAACGCCGCCATGGACGTTCCAGCCGTCCCCAACATTGCCGTCAACATTCAGGAACAGTTCTTTTTCCCACCAGGTATGCTCATCGTAAGTGCCCGCCATAGCTTTGTTGCAGAAAACACCGCTGATCTTCACGTTATCGGATTTCTTTTCCAGATTGTTGACGCGGACGCCAATCGAGCTCAGTTCATCGGAGAATTCCTTTGAGAGACGGTCGATAAGCGCACGGTCTTCTTTACTGGCTTTTTCGGAATGCGTGCGGGCACTTGCGACCATCTGCGCCATTTCATAGCGGGTGATTGCGCGATCTCCGCGGAAGGTTCCATCGCCATAGCCAGTGACAATGCCATCATTGGACAGCTTTGTGACAGCCGCAATTGCCCAGTGATCCTGGGGCACATCAGAGTAAAGCTGATCGGCGGTAGCCGCAGATGCGGCACCAGTACTGAGAATGAGTGCGGATACGAGAGCTGCCATGAGTTTCTTTTTGTTTTTCATAAAGTTCTTTTCTCCTCCTAGTCGAATATGACAGAAAATTCATATTCATATTAATTGATTTAACAGAATTAATATAACATCAAGTCTCTAGTTTTGTCAATAAAAGGTATATCTTTTAAATTATAAAGGATAACATTATAGAAACAGTAGATATATAATACTACACATAATGTTTATAAATGTTATTTTTATAATTTAAAAGATTGCCTAACTTTTATAAAAGATATAACTTTTTATTGACATAGAATAATCTATTTCGTATAATGTGAATTGTAAGAACAAGCAATACACAGTGATAAAAAATATAAGGAGGAAAAGATCATGAATATTTATCTTGTTTGCAATGCCGGGATGTCTACGTCAATTCTGGTCCGGAAAATGCAGGAAGCTGCAGCGAAAGATAATCTGGATGTACACATTGAAGCCTTTTCGGTAGAGATTCTGGATGAAAAGGTGGACACCGCAGATGTCGTTTTATTGGGGCCGCAGATACGGCACATGCTCAACGATGTCCGTAAAGTGGTTGCGGAAAAGTGTCCGGTGGATGTCATCGATATGCGTGATTATGGTATGATCCGTGGTGACAAAGTCTTGGCCAGAGCCTTGAAGATGGCTGGAAAATAATTTGCAATTTGAGGGGGAGAAAAGAAAATGGGTTCTGTAATTTCGTCGTTTGAAAGGGTTATGATGCCGATTGCGGGCAGAATTTCCAGCAATAAATTTTTACTTGCCATGCGTGATGCATTTTCCATGTTGTTACCGTTTATTATTGTCGGTTCGTTTTTTGGCATCATGGAATGGGTTGTATTGGACCCCTGGGGAACGATCATGGGAGAAAATGGTTTAAATCTTGGTAGCGTGCTTTCTGGCGGGTTGACAGGAGATGCTTATAAGGCCTGCGGATTTGTTGCAACGATGCAGATGCTGCAGGGGCTTTGCAATAATGTTGTAACTGTAGGCTTCGGCGTATTTTCGTTTTTACTGGTGGCTGCTTTTTCTTACCGGCTTGGCGGTATCTGGGGTGGCGATAAGTTTTCAACGGCGCTCACAGCAATCGGTGCTTTCATTATCATTACGCCGCAGCAGATTGTCGGCAAGGCTGGTGATAAGATGGGAGCCTTCAGCCTGGACTATTTTGGTAATAAAGGGGTACTCACGGCTTTGATTGTAGCAACCGTGGCCTCCTGGATTTTCGTCAAGCTGTCAAAAAATGAAAAAATTCGGATCAAGATGCCGGATACGGTTCCACCTGCGGTATCACAGTCCTTTGCGGTACTTATTCCAGTCATGGTGACGTTAAGTGTATTTACTATTTTTGCAACTGTTCTTGCGCAGGCCAATTTGTTTGGTAAGGCAGCATTGAATGATTTGATTTATGCTATCATACAGGCACCACTCATGGGATTTTCACAGGGGCTGGGTTTTTCCATGCTGTATCAGTTTATTGTATGGTTCTTTTGGTGGTTTGGCATTCATGGGCACAATGTTACGGCAGCTGTTCAGAACATGGTCTATATGCCGGCGCAATTGGCCAATCAGGCTGGAGATGCTTCTTATATTTTCAGTAATGGCTTTTTTGAGGCTGGGCTCATGCATATCATGGGGCTCGTCATCGCTATTTTCCTGTTTTCGAAAAAGGACAGCTGGCGTGCAGTCGCCAAGCTGGGAGCACCGGCAATGCTCTTTAATATCCAGGAGCCGATTGCTTTTGGCTTGCCGATTGTCCTGAATCCAATTTTACTGATTCCGTATATTCTGGCGCCGCTCGCGAATACTGTTGTTGGCTGGTTACTTGTATCTTCAGGGTTAGTGCCTATTTTTAAATACGTTGTACCGTGGACAATGCCGCTTTTCTTTGGCGGAACGATTGGGACAGGTTCCATCATGGGTGGCCTGTTGCAGGTGTTGTGGCTGGTCATGGACGTATGTATCTATGCGCCATTTGTCATCGCTTCGAATAAAATTAAGGAGACGGATGAAGAAGCTGATACTGGTGAAAGTTAAAGCCTGGATAGCGGCATAGAGTTTTTTGCAGATTATTAGGTGAGCGAGGTTTTTATTTTGGATGAAAAAGTGGTAGAACAATCCATGCAGCTGATCCTGCATTCGGGGACCGGTCGGTCCATGGTCATTGAGGCTGTCCGGAAGCTCCTGCAGGATGGGGATGCGGCAGCAGCAAAGGAAAAAATCAATGAAGCAGGCAAGGAGATCGGCGAGGCACATGATATTCAGACCGCAATGATGTCTGCGGAATGTGACGGACAGGCGGTTGAAAAATCGATCTTGCTTATCCATGCGCAGGATCATTTCATGACGGCTTTAGCGGTACGGGATATGGCACAGCTCATGGTGGAAATGTATGAGAAGCTGGGGCCAAAAAAGGATTGAACCGCAGGCTTGGCTCCAGGATGCTGCCTGGCAGAAAATACAGGCAGCAACTGGAGCGGTATATATAGGAAGCTTTTTAGGAAGAAAGGACAAGGTATGGTTATAAAATATAAATTCCCCGATAAATTCTGGTGGGGAGCTGCAACCTCTGGACCGCAGAGTGAAGGACGTTTCCATAAGGCACATCGCAATGTGTTCGATTATTGGTATGATATTGAACCGCAGGCATTTTTTCAGCAGGTAGGGCCGGATATCGCCTCTAATTTTTACAATAGCTACAAAGAGGATATTCAGCTCATGAAGGATATTGGACTGAATACGGTCCGGACCTCAATTCAATGGACACGTCTTATCCGAAACTTTGAAACAGGTGAAACCGATGCGGATGGTGTCCGTTTCTATAATGCGGTGATTGATGAGTTTCTGCGGCAGGGAATTACCCCCATTATAAATTTGCATCATTTTGATCTTCCTGTAGAGCTTTACGATCGATATGGCGGTTGGGAGTCCAAGAAAGTGGTAGAGTTGTTTGTTCTTTTTGCCAAAAAGTGTTTTACGCTTTTTGGTGACAGGGTCAAGAATTGGATTACCTTCAATGAGCCCATGGTTATAGTGGAAGGCGAGTATTTGTATCAATTCCATTATCCCAATATTGTTGATGGGAAAAAGGCGGTACAGGCACTCTTTAATATTAATCTGGCCTCAGCACGGGCAATCGAGGCTTTTCATGCCTCCGCCTGTGCGGCCGATGATGGGCGGATTGGGATTGTCCTGAATCTCACGCCCGCTTATCCGCGGTCAACGCAGCCGACGGATAAGGCGGCTGCTGCCTTTGCGGAGGATTTCAAAAATCGGTCCTTCCTCGATCCGGCAGTCAAGGGGGAGTTTCCGGAAACACTGGTTAAAGTCTTGCAGGAGGATGGTGTCCTTTGGCAGGCGACACCCGAGGAATTATCGGTCATTCAGCGAAATACGGTGGATTTTCTTGGTGTCAATTATTATCAGCCCTTTCGTGCGAAGGCCCGGGAACTGCCTTTTGATGCGGCGCAGGGCTGGTTGCCGGAAAAGCATTTTGCTGTCTATGAAATGCCAGGTCGTCGCATGAATCCCTATCGTGGTTGGGAGATTTATCCGCAGGCAATGTACGATATTGCAATTAACATACGTGATAATTACGACAACATTCCCTGGTTTATTTCAGAAAATGGCATGGGAGTTGAAGGCGAAGAGAAGTTCATGAATGCCGAAGGCTATATCGAAGATGACTACCGCATTGATTTTTATAAGGAGCATTTGAGCTGGCTGTATAAGGGGATTAAGGAAGGTTCCCGTTGTTTTGGTTTTCATGCCTGGACGCCAATTGATTGCTGGTCCTGGTCTAATGCGTATAAGAACCGTTATGGCTATATTGGTGTGGATCTCGCAACGCAGAAAAAGACGATTAAGAAGTCTGGATACTGGATCAAGGAAGTCATAGCGAATAACGGCTTTTAGGTAAGGGGCTCCGGTAATTTTCCGGGGCTGAAACGAGAGGAAAATTGTATGCTTAAATATCAGGGAATAGCAGATGCGCTTCGCCGGGAAATTGAGTGTGGGCTCTATCTGCCAGGTGAACAGATTCCCTTGGAAGAAACACTGGGCAGACAGTTTCGGGTGTGTCGAGGCACCGTTAAAAGAGCTATGGATTTACTCGTTGCGCAGGGCCTGCTTGCCAGGCGCCGGGGAGCCGGCGCTTTTGTAAAGGCGCTGCCGGGAGCGGATGTCAAGGAATTGAGCATGGCGCATCAGCTTTCTGGTTTTGCCAAAACCTATCGTAAGGATAAGGTCACGACAAGGTGTATCCGTTTTTCCGTTCTTCATCCGAGCGAGGCTGTAGCCGCAAAGCTGCACATGTCCAGTCTGGAATTCGTCTATGACATCGTGCGGGTGCGTTATGCCAATGCGGTTCCCAGCGTCATAGAATATACAAAAATGCCGGTGCGCCTCATTCCAGGGATTGAGCAGGAGGTACTACTGCATTCCATTTATGACTATATAGAGTATGTACTGCAACTGCATATCCAGTCAGCCCATCGGACCGTACGGTCGCGGATGCCGACAAAACTGGAAAAGGCGTATTTAGAAATAGCGGAGACACTGCCGGTCCTGGAGGTGGAGCAGGTTGCCTTTTTGGATGATGGCCGTCCCTTTGAATATTCGATATCCCATCATCGGGCTGATAAAAGTGTTTTTCGAGCTGTAAGTGTCCGCTGATGCAGTGGGAAAGAAGAGAACTGTTCAGAGTACAGAGCAGTTCTCTTCTTTATTTTAAAAAAGATAATGGAGGGAAGCGTATGAGAAAGAAGGTTTTTCACAAGGTTATACCGTTGGCAGTAGCTGCAGGTTTTTTTGCCGGAGTGCCGGGGATGCTTCCGGCAGAACAGGGCTGGGGATGGAAGATGCCGGCAGTTGAAGCGGCCGCACCGGTCTGTTGGGATTTTAGCAAGGGCCTGGCTGGTTGGAAGTATGGTGGGCAGTGGGCTTATCCGGGGGAGGCGGCTGTTGCGTACGCGCCGCTTTTGGGCGGAGCACTGCAGATTCAAGCAGATTTTTCTACACAGGTGAATAACAGCTGGTCGGAAATCAAGCTGGAGGAAGGTACTGCAGCGGCTAAAGCAGTGGATATGCAGGGGAGTACGGCACTCGTTTTCCAGTTCTATTACAATCCGCAGGATATGCACACGGGAATGTTCAAGACGAAACTGTATGCAAAAGCTCCCGATGGACAGGAGGTATTGAATGTATGCGCCGATATTGATCTTTCACAGGCCAGGGATGCAGGAAATGGTCTGAAGGTTGTGCCGGTGAAAATCGTATTTCCGTCTGTGACGGATAAGATCAGTTATCTCTGTCTGAGCCTTGTGGGAAGCAATACCGATTATAAGGGACGCCTGTATATCAATCAGCTGCGGGCCGTACAGGAAAGCCAGGCGGATGGCTATGTCGAAAAGACGACAACGGTGCAGCGGAAGGCAAAGCTGCAGCCGGATGGGCTGTCTATTCCTGCGGAGGTGCTGCTGGCAGATGGACAGGCCTCAACAGCGACGGCACAGCTTTATGCTTATCTGCAGGGGATAGCCGATTCCCCTTATGTCCTTTATGGGCACCAGAATGAGATGCATAAAAAGGTCAGCCGTTTAGCGGGCGGTTCAGATACCTACGATATGGTTCAGGACCAGGCCGCAGTCGTTGGCGTCGATGGGCTGGCTCTTACCGGGGCGGAACTCAGCCTTACGGATGCAGAAAAGGCGGCCGGGCAGACGCTGACGGATAAGCTGGCAGGAATCAGCATTGCGGCCAGTCGTCAGGGATCGGTTCTTACAATGTCCTGCCACATGCCGAACTTTGCCATGGTGGCAGGGCGGCCTAAAATCGCCGGGAAATATGACTATAGCGGCTATTCACCCGATGTCACATCCGGCGATGTCGTAAGGCGTATTCTGCCCCAGGGTGATCTCAATGCTGTATATACGGGCTATTTGGACATGATTGCGGACTATGCTGCAAAATTGCAGGCGGCGAATGTTCCTTTGATCCTGCGGCCATTCCATGAAAATAATGGCAGCTGGTTCTGGTGGGGGGCAGCGTATTGCAGCCCGAGTCAATATAAAAATCTCTTCCGCTATACGGAAGAATATCTGCGGGATGTCAAAGGGCTGCATAATCTGCTGTATGCGTATTCACCGGGCGGCCCCTTTACGGATGCTGCCGATTATCTTACGCGCTATCCAGGGGATGCTTATGTGGATATCCTTGGTTTTGATATGTATCATCGGGATCCTGTCAAGGATGATACCTGGATGAAATCCATGGAAGATACGATGGATATTGTACAGAGTGCTGCTGCTCAGCACAAGAAGCTGGCTGCGGTAACTGAAACAGGGATTTTAAGCGGGAAGAGTGCAATGACCAGAACGGGAAATCAGCGTCCAGACTGGTTCCGGGAGGTGCTGGAGAAAATTTCTCCACGGCGCATGGCGTATTTCATGACCTGGTCTAACTTTGATACATCTAATTTTGATCAGCCTTATATGGTTACCGCCCGGCGGGGACATGAAATGATCAATGCTTTTATTGATTTTTATAATCAACCGCAGGCCGTATTCGCAGGGCAGATGGCTGATTATACAAAGTTGTCAGTAAAAGGTCAGTCGGCATTGCAGCGCACCGGCTACATTGTGTCACCGGATTCATTTACGCGGATCTGTACTCCCTGTCATGTGGCCGCAAAAGTAGCCGGAGCGGAAGGCGCAGCCGCTTTTCAGCTGAAAGCTAAAGATGCTGATACCGTGGTTGTGGTGCCGGCACGGAGAGAGCCTGACGGGAAATGCGGTGCAGATATCACGGCGGCAGTGCTGCATTCCCTGGGAAAAGGTCTTGGCTCCATTGCGCTGCAGCTCGATGGTCAGCCCGTCGATACAGTCCCGGTAGTATTCAATCTCCCGGCGCCGGCGGTGAATCCGGCAATGGTCGATGATTTTGAAAGCTACTATGGGGATAATGGCCTGCTGCGTGCAGCCTATTCGACAAACTGCGGCGCTGGCTGCGCAGTAATTCCCACATTGAGCCTGCATGCCGGAGAAAAGCAGGGGGAGAGCGGACTCGATTTCTATTATCATATCAACAAAGGCGGTTATGCCGGGATAGTAAAAAGCCTGCAGGGGGCAGACTGGTCGTCCTACAGGGCGTTGCAATTCTGGCTCCGTCCCGATGGACAGGGGCAAAAGCTCATCATACAGCTCAATAGCAATGGAGAAGATTTTGAGGTGGAGCTTACAACGCTGGCTGCCCAGAAGCAGCCACAATTCGTTGTGCTTCCTTTTGAACGCTTTAAGGGAAAGAATGGGGGGCATTTTGATAAATCACAGGTGCAGCACTTCGCGATTTATTGCAATACCATTGGTAATGCATCCATTGCATCTCATTTGTATTTTGACGATATCCAGGTCATAAAATAGTATAGTTTGCCAATGCAAAGGCTATCCAAGCAGATGTTTTATGTTTTTCTTTATGCGGTGCAATCCAGCAATTTTTCCTGGCTGCGCAAGATTTACAGCGGAGTCAGGCCATGCAGGTTGTATAGGCGGGGAAAGCAGCAGAAGGTGGATAGCCTTTTACTGTATATTTAATTCCAGTTTTTGATATGTTTAATATTGTTATTTCGAATGATGTTGCTATATAATATGAATATACAATGCGGAAGTTATGGATGAAATGAGTTTATTCCGACGATAGGTGAGAGTTGAGGCGTGGTATCCAATGATAAAATATCAGGAAGTAGCAAAAAATATTCGTAAAAGAATTTTGAGCGGGGAGTATATGGCCGGAAAACAGCTCCCACTGGAAAAAGAAATGTGTGTATCCTATGGTGTCAGCCGCATTACGATCAAACGGGCGCTGGACGAACTGGTCAAGCAGGGACTGGTCATCAAGCGGCGCGGTTCCGGAACCTTCGTAAAATCAGTGGAGGATGAAGATATTCGTGAGCTGAGTGCCCTGCGGCAGTTTACGGGATTTTCTGAGACCTATAAGAGCTGTAAGGTAGAAACGACAGTCATTCAATTTGATATCGTCCATCCTTCAGCAGAAGTCGCAGCCAAGCTTCAGATGACGGAAGAGGACTTTGTCTACAATATCATCCGGGCCCGTTCGGCGGATGGTCGTCCTATCGTTGTCGAGTACACGCAGATGCCCATTGGACTGATTCCCGGCATCAAACATGCAATCCTGGAAAAATCTATTTACGCGTATATCCAGAAGGAACTGCAGCTTAAGATCCAGTCGGCGCATCGCACACTGCGCGCAGTTATGCCGAATGATTTGGAGAAAGAATACCTGCACATCAAGGATCAGGTGATGCCCTTGCTGGAAGTCGAGCAGGTGGCTTTTTTGGATGATGGCCGGCCTTTCGAGTATTCCATTTCCCGACACCGTGGGGATGAGATTGAATTTAAAACTGTCAGCATAAAATAACTTTACATTTATTTTTAAAAGATATATCATATAAGCAGACGGCTACATATGATATGGAGATGAAGAAATGGCAGTTTTAGGCTTTGATATAGGCGGAACCAGTGTAAAGTATGGGGTAGTAGAGGAGTCCGGGGCTTTTTTGCAGCGTGGGAAGTTTGCCACGCCGCAGCGGGATATCCGGGCACTTGTCCATGAACTGCGGCAGGTTAAAGTGGAGATGGCTGGGAAATATTCATTGCAAGGGGCAGGTATGAGCTTTCCCGGAGCTGTGGATGAGGAAAAAGGCAGTATTGGTGGTGCCAGTTCGGTTCCCTGTATTCATGGTTTTGCGATACGGGAACTGCTGGAGAGGGAACTCCAATTGCCGGTGGCGATGGAAAATGATGCAAATTGTGCTGCCCTGGGGGAGCTTTGGCTGGGGGCGGCGCAGGGGAAAAAGGATGTGGTCTTCGTTGTCTGTGGTTCGGGAATCGGTGGAGCGGTCATCAAGAGCCGGCAGATTCACAAGGGGGCCCATCTGCATGGCGGAGAATTTGGTTATATGGTGCTGGATGATAGCGGCCAGATTTTGAGTGAGGCGGCTTCTCCCGTGGCCATGGCTCGCAGAGTCGCTGCCGCCCTGGGCGTTTCCGCGGCGGAAATGACAGGGGAGAAGGCTTTTCAGCTGGCGGCGAAAGGGAACTTTCAGGCGCAGTGCGAGATTGACAGAATGTATCGGCAGCTGGCCAGGGCTGTTTATAACATCCAGTACATGTATGACCCGGAGGTTATCGTCATAGGGGGAGCCATCAGTGTACGTGAGGATATGATTGCGCGTCTGGATCATGAGGTGGATGAGATCCTGACGCAGGTGAAGATTGCCCGTATTCGCCCGCAGATTTGCTGCTGCCGCTTTGGCAATGATGCGAATCTTCTTGGCGCAGTCTATCACTTTTTGCAGGCGGGTACAGCGCGCACGAAATACCTAGGCGAATTACTTGTCTGAATTTCCATCTGCCGCGTTGTCGT
>CAZFPA010000063.1:0-10755 GCA_964520975.1 uncultured Selenomonadaceae bacterium
GTACGATGTACTAGTGCAGCAAAAACGACTGCAGCCGCTGATTCTTCAGTAAAAGCTTCGTGAGTATGACGCCGACAACGGATACAGAAATGAATTCGCCCACAGCGATATAGGCCATTGCCGCGTAAAGCGCGGTCCCTGCCGGCAAAAGCTCCAGGAATTGCAGCTCAATGGCAATGATCACGCCATTGCTCAGGGTCGGCAGCAGTGATGCCACATAGATGTTAGGACAAAAGCGCATGCCGTACACTGCCAGGAAGGTGGCAAAGGTTCCGGCAGCCATATCCACCGCCCCCAGCGGACTGCCGATGTTCGCCAGGAAACACCCCAGGACCAGCCCCGGAACGTACTTCGAATCAACAAAGGCCAGCAATGTCATGAACTCGGAAACCCGAACCTGCATCATGCCATAGCTGATCGGCGCGAGCGCCAGAGTAAGCGCGGCATATACAGCCGCCACCATCGCATTCTTGATTAAAAACTTGACTTCAAACGTAAAAAAACACTCCTCTTGATTTTGTTTTTGGGAAGTGGGTGCCAAGAAAACACTTCCGCACATCGGACTATTCTATCATATCTGCCTGTATGCGACAAGCCAGTGCGGGCCGCGCAGGATATTGCCGGGATGAGCGCCGCTGCCGGCTCAGGAATTGCGTGTCTTGTACAGCAGGTTCATCTTCATTTCATAATACTCCGGACTCATATCGAGATAATGGCGATGCGGATTCTCAAAGCGCTGCTCTTCCAGCCAGATCTCCTCCGTAAGCTGCTTTTTCACATACGCCCGGATCTCCTCCAGGGGAACCGGAGCGCCCGTGCGCCTGCCGTCCTTCAATACGAGCTGCTGCAGCTTTTTCGCCGTACTGTTGGCAAAATAACGATTCTTCCAGGGCTTCTCCGGGTCCACATAACGGTAAGGCTGGCTCAGATCGACTTCCTCGCCATGCTGCACCAGCAGATCGGCTACAGCCTGTCCGCCATCGCCATAAATGCGATAAACCTCCTTGCGCCCCGGATTCGTGATCTTTTCCACGGTTTCAGACACCTTGATGCGCGGCTCAAAGACATGCTGCTCCTCCACCGCGGAAATCTTATAGACAGCGCCAAATACCGGATCGCTTTTCGCAGTGATCAGGCGCTCGCCCACACCAAAGCTATCGATCATACCACCCTGATTCAGAATGGAGTTGATGGTATACTCATCCAGGCTGTTGGAAACGATGACTTTGCAGTCATTGAGCCCCGCAGCGTCGAGCATCTTACGCACCTTTTTCGACAAATACGCCAGATCCCCGGAATCCAGCCGCACGCCCTTCAGGCGCTTGCCCATGGGCTCCAGGACTTCCTTCGCCAGGCGAATCGCATTGGGTACGCCGGAATGCAGCACATCATAGGTATCGATGAGCAGGATCACACAGTCCGGATAGGTCTCCGCATAGCTGCGGAACGCCTCATACTCATCCTTGTAGTACATCACCCAGCTGTGTGCCATGGTTCCATTGACCGGAATGCCGAACTGCTGCCCGGCCAGTACCGTAGCCGTTCCCACCGCACCGCCGATATACGCCGCCCGTGCGCCATAGACAGCCGCATCAATATTGTGTGCACGGCGTGCACCAAAATCAGAAACAGCCCGACCGGCCGCAGCCCGGACAATCCGGCTCGTCTTCGTCGCGATCAGCGACTGATGATTCACCTGCGCCAGCACAGCTGTCTCAATGAGCTGGGCATCAATAAGCGGGGCCACGACAGTGAGCACAGGCTCATTCGGATACATGACCGTGCCCTCCGGGAACGCGTAGATATCACCCGAAAAGCGAAAATCAGCCAGATAGGCCAAAAACTCTTCAGAAAATATTTTTTGTGCCCGGAAATATTCTATATCCTCCGGATTAAAATGCAGATTTTCCACATAATCCAGGATCTGCTCCAGGCCGGCAAAGATTGCATAGCCGCCTGCATCCGGATTCCGCCGGTAAAAAACATCGAAAACGACCTTTTTTACCTCTTTATCTTTATGGAAATATCCATTTGCCATCGTCATTTCATAGAAATCCATCATCATGCTGATGTTTCGTTTATCATATTGTGTCATACATTAGCTCCTCTCCGCTTCCTTAGATTATTCCAAATACAAAAATTTTACAACCCCAATATACAATCTTTTATCAGCATTTGATGGATAATTTGCCAAAATACGGCATATTACGGCAAAATTTTCTACATCACCGGAAAGAGCTTCTGCAGAAATTTGGCGATTCCCTCCTCATCATTGCCCGCTGTCACCGCGGCAGCCGCCTCCTTTACTGCATCGGGGGCATTCCCCATTGCCACACCAAGGCCTACGCTGGCGAGCATGTCCAGGTCATTGTAGTTGTCACCAAAGGCAAGAGCCGCTTGGATTGGCAGGGAAAACTCACGCAAAAGAACCGCAATCCCGGCAGCCTTGGAAATTCCCCCGGCCATGATCTCCAGCAGAACAGGACTCGAACGCACAATGCTGAGCTCAGGAAATTCCGTCTGCAGTTCCTGCCCCATTGCATCGATTACCTCTGCCTCAGCCATGCAAAGAAGCTTATGCGGCAGGCGTCCTGCCGAAAGCAGCCCGCCAAATTCTGCCGGCACCGCCTTGACAGAGGTAATCCTCTCCTCCCGCTGTACCGCCGGAGTACGATCATCCGCTACATACCAGACATCCTCCGCATAATAATTCACCACGGTCTGCGGCCAGCGAAGCTGGAGCTGATTCAGAATCCGTGCTGCCGGCTCCACTGGCATCGTATGGCTGTACAGAGCCCGGCCAGCCGCATCGAGGACAAGCGCTCCGCTGTAGCTGATGAGTGGTGCCGCTATCCCGGCAGCCCTCAGAATTGGCCGTATCGCGGCTGGCATACGGGCCGATACCAGCACAACCGGTATGCCACATTCCGTCATCCGCCGTGCCGCGGCAGCCGTTCCCGGCTGTACCTGATGCCGGGAATCCAAAAAAGTACCATCAATATCCGAGAAAATTATTTTGCAGTCAAACTTCATGGACGCTCCTCCTACGCTTCTGGATCAGTACTGCAGATAGGCATTGATTTCCTTCTGCAGCTTATTCAACGCATTATTGAACGGCATATTTCCCTGCAGTATCCGCCGCATAGCGGTATCAGCCCGCAGCATGGCCTCATTGTATTTCGCAAACTTCGGCGGCGCAACGGCCTCCTCCAGCACACGGTCAAGCATTTTCCCGTTTACCTGCATACCATCCTGTCCATCCTGCAGCAGCGGGCCATTCAACTCATCCGTACGGACGACCTCCCGCAGGACGGGAAGCCCTTGGGACTTGGTGAAAATCGCCTGCTGTATCTCCCGATCACAGCACAGCATCTTCAAAAATTCCCAGGCCAGATCCTTTTGCAGGGTCCGCGAGCTCATGCCGGCCATGAGGGTTTCAAGCTGCGAGGCATTGCTGCCTGACGGGCCAGCCGGCATTGGAATACAATCCCATTCAAAGCCGGAATAACGCTTAATGCGCCAGGGATAAGGCTTATAGGTACGATACTCCGCAAACGTAAAGGGGCGAAAAGCAACTCTGCCCATATCAAAATCCTGCGCACCGACCTGATAGCCGTGATTCATTCCCTGTACCGCGATCATGAACTGGACGACCTCGTCCATCCGCTCATCCGCGAAATACGAAGCGCGGCCATCCGCGCGAAAAAGCTCCAGTCCATTGCTTAGAGCCGCCTGCTGCCAGGTATAATCATAGCAGCCGAACTGGTCCACGGCCCCGTCACCATCCGTATCCCTGGTAACCTGCTGGCAGATCTGCAGAAAATCCTGCCAGGTCCATTCCGGGGAAGGCATCGCAATGCCATTTCGCTGCAGCAGGGTCTTGTTCACAAACATAAGCGTGGGCACGCTTTCCATCGGCAGCGCATACAAATTCCCATCATAGCTTCCATAAGCCAGCGCGGCCCGATAATAATTTTCCGGCTGATAATCGCCATCTTCCTGCAGCAACGGGTTCAGCTCCTGCAACAGCCCCATGGAAACATAGAGATTGAAATCCTGCGGCAGCACCAGGAATACATCCGGCTCATTGCCTTCTACCACCCGTTCCGCCAGCCATTCGGAATAATCCTCCTTGGGAATCCCACTGACATAGGTGACCTTTACCCCAGGATGTGCCGCCTCAAAGCGCTGCACTGCCATATCGATGATTCCATAGGAATCAGCTGCCGGTACCCCCCAATTACTGCCGGCAAATACGCCGATCCGCAGCTGCTTCGGTTCCTGCCGCAGCTGCAGCCAGCCAACACTGAGGACCAGCACTAAAATACCGCCCAGGACACCCAGCCAGCGTCCATAGCCTGACCGAAAAAGCTTCATCCTCTGCACCTCAATCCTCCGTTGTCTCCTGCTGTACCATACCGGTCTGCACAGCCCAGATTGCCAGCTGTGTCCGATCCCGCAAGGCCAGCTTGCTCAAAACTGTACTCAGATTATTGCGCACCGTGCCCTCCGACAGGCAAAGCTTTTCAGCGATTTCCTTGTTGGACAGGCCACGCCCTACCAGCAGCGTTACCTTGCGCTCAGTACGGCTGAGCAGGGCGGCAGCCCCTTCCTCCACCGGCACGGAAAAGTTGCCCTGTGCCAGCTGGGAAAAAAGTTTGACAACCTTCAACGCAATGTTCGGATTGATCATCGCACCACCAGACACGACCGTCCGCACCGCCTGCGTGAGCTCCGGAACGGACACGCCTTTGAGCAGATAACCGCTCGCCCCGTATTTCAGCGCATTATAGACATATTCATCATCATCGAAGGTCGTCAGGATAATGATACGGACCTCCGGATGTGCTTCCTTGATCAGGCGCGTACATTGCACCCCATCAAGGATAGGCATGCGCA
Organism: uncultured Selenomonadaceae bacterium; assembly: GCA_964520975.1. Lineage (GTDB taxonomy): Bacteria > Bacillota > Negativicutes > Selenomonadales > Selenomonadaceae > CAZFPA01. The sequence goes on from CAZFPA010000063.1 coordinate 4,900, forward strand.
CATCCATGAGAATCACATCCGGCTTTTTCGCCCGTACCATATCAATGGTTTCCTGTCCGTTCTCCGCCACCCCGACAACCGTCATATCCGAATTTATATTCAAGACAATCCGCAGACTTTCCCGGATCAATTCCTGATCATCAGCAATCATTATCTTTATCATGATAAAGCACCTCCCCGATTCAGCGGTATGGAAGCCTCAATGAGGAAGCCATCGCTGCCCGTGCATTTGAGGCTGCCCTTCAGCAGAACCAGCCGTTCCTTCATGTGGCGCAGACCAAAGCCTGCGGTTATCGCCTGGCAGCCGATACCATTATCCTTAAGAATGATATGCAGCTGCCCTTCCTTTTCATAAAGATCAATCGTTACCTGCGAAGCGTGCCCATGGCGATTGGCGTTGGTGATTCCCTCCTGCACAACGCGATAAATGACCTCTGCCTCGTCCTCCCGCAGATTCTGCGGCCATTCCATCTGCCGAAAAACGATCTCCATACCGGAGGCCGCGGCAAAGCTTTCCACCATCTGCCCCATGGCCTGCTGCGGAGAAAGCTGCTCCAGGTCATCCGGGCGAAGCTTCCGCACGGAGCGGCGAACATCCGTGATTCCATGCTTGGCCGCCTCACGTATTTTCGGCAGCTGCTGCTTGGTAAACTCCGGAGCTGCATCAATGGTTGCCATACAGGCATCGATCCCAGCCATGATACTGGTGAGCGCATGCCCCAGCGTGTCATGGATTTCCCGGGCCAGACGATTGCGCTCCCGGGTCTCAGCCATATGTTCCACCTCGATCGCATAGGCACGCAGCTTCCCATTGGCCTCATTCAGGCGCATATTTGCCTGTCCCAGCTGATTGTTCAAAGACTGTATACGTTCCTTTTCCTGATGCTGGCTCTGCACCAGCATGGTCATATACAAAACGAAAATGATGAGGTTCAGTGAAGTAAAAAGATTGCTGACAGCCCAGAGCCAGCCCTGCACGTCTGCCGCATAATACGCCATGTACGCCGAAAGCGGAACCACCTTCATCTGCAGAGCCGCCAGATTGTAATTCGTGATCATATAAAGTCCCAGCATTGCCGCCAACAGGATGATCCGCTGCTGGCGCCCCTGATAGGCACAGACCAGGTCGGCCACAACCAGCAGAACGACGCCGTCATAGGCCATATTTATACTCCTCATGACGAAAATGCAGGCAAGAATCTCCAACAGAATAATCATATACCGCCAAAAACGGCCATGTACATGCCCGCGATACAGCCAGCTCAGCAGAAACAGCCCCCCAAAAGCCAGCACCGCAGAACAAAAGATATAGGTTGCCGGCCAGGGAACCGTGGACAGTGAGTCTAAAAAAGAACGGGCGGTCATCGACCGGTTGATTTTCCACTGCGTAAGGCTCATGAAGCCCGCCAACAGTAAAACGACCAGGCCATTATAGGCATAGAGCAGATAATGGATTCCGCTCAAATCCTGTGGATGTTCAAAAAACCTCATTGGTTCCACCCCGTAATATTGACATCGCCAATATTTTCTTTCGTGATCAGCAGCGTTGGCAATTCCACCAAATGAACCGGCTGCTGGCCTGCCAGCAGCTCATACGCCTGCTTTACAGCCAGTCGCCCCAAAAGATGTGGCGACTGAGCCGCAGTAGCAGTCATATCACCGCTCGCAATCATCTGTTTTGTTTCCGGGGCGCCATCCACTCCATAGATGCGCACCTGTCCCGGTGTGCGGCCGACATTTTGCAGTGCCGCCATGGCTCCCAGAGCTGACGGATCATTCAATGCCATGACAACATCGATATCATTGTGGCGCCGGAGCATGCGCTCCATCGCCGGCATAGCCTGCTCCAGCTGCCCCTGGCACTCTTCACTATCGACCACCACAAAGGCTGGATATTGAGCAATCGTGTCCATAAATCCCTGAATCCGGTCTACACCGGACTTGGCCTCAGAATGCTTCAGCAACGCAATCTTTCCCCCCGCGGCATGCGTTACCAGATGCCGGGCACATTGTACACCAGCCATATAGTTGTTTGACACAACCGTACAGGCAACCAGCCGATCCTCCTGTACCTTGGTATCAATGACAATGACAGGAACATGCGCGCGATAGGCCAGCTCCAGGGCCGGTTCCATCTGCTGCCAGTCTACCGCGTTGAGGAACAGCACCTCGATGCCACTGGCAAGAAGCTCCTGTATTTCCTCCGTCTGCCGCTCGACGCTCAGTTCCGGATTTCGCGAGATCAACACATCCCCATTATTTTCTACTGCCGTCCGTATTTCCTCATTGATGATTTCATAAAAAGGGTTGTTCAAGGTCATATAAACGGCCCCAAAACGATGCCGGTGCTCATTCTGCCGCACCGAATAATCGTTATGGAACAAAATCCAGATACCCGCTCCCAGCAAAAGCATCACAAGCGCCAGCAGCCCTGCTGCCCAGCCATACCTTCTCCCTACATCCTTCATGCTACCCCTCACCTACGTTCTCTCCTTAGCTAAAGTATACTATATCAAGAACCTAAAAAGAATGCTGCAACAAATATTTTGCTGCAGCATTTTAGCAGAAACACGGAGAAACTCCGCCGGCAAAATCAGCCCTTATCCAGGAGAGCCAGAATTTTACCTACATTGCTCCGTCCATTACCAATCCCTTTATTCACGACGAATATGGCCAACATGGCGAGCACTGCCAGAAAAGTTCCCAACACCTCCGCGGCCAGCTCTGCTCCGGGGGGAGCATTGTTTGCTCCCCACCAGGCCAGCAGGATGCCCAGCCCCGAAAAGGCGGTAAGCAGCTTCAGCCACCGTTCTAAATTACGGATCATACGCGTCTGCATGGCTGCCTCATTGAGCAGCGTCTGCCGGCTTTTTCCATCCACGATCTGCATCTCCTTTTTCCTGGTCAATTAATAGCTCAAGCCCGGGTCGAACACACCAAGCAGAACACCCACGAAAGCCACAACCACCAGCAGCAGCATAACCATCGTTGGCGATATATTCCGCTTTGTCATCAGCCACCAGCAGAAAATAACCGCCGCGGCCGAAAGCATTTTCGGATAGATGCCGTCGAGCGTCTTCTGCAGTACGCCGCCACCTGGCAAAACCAGCGAGGTCGTGATATTGATCCAGGAAGCTGCCACAGCACCGATGACGATCGTACCAATCATGATGATGGAATCACGGACAGCCTGTGCCTGCTCGCCGACCAGCACCTCAACAGCCTTGCCGCCAAGGTCATAGCCCTTGAAATAGGCATACCGCATGCCAAACCACATGAGGATATTCCATACGACAATGTAGAAAATTGCACCAAGCGGACTGCCACCGCCAGAAAGGCCAAGGCCGATGCCCAGCAGAATTGGAATGAGTGTTCCGACGATCATCGAATCACCAATACCAGCCAGCGGTCCCATAAGACCGGCACGGATACCATTGATAGCCTCATCATCGATGGACTGCCCGTTGGCCCGGGCTTCCTCCAGGCCGGCTGTCATGCCTACAACCAGTGCGCCGATCTGCGGCTCTGTATTGAAAAAAGCCGTGTAGGTACTCATTGCCGCCTTTTTCTCTTCCTTGGTGTCATAAAGCTCATTGACGACCGGAAGCATTGCACAAAGATAACCAAAGGTCTGCATATGCTCCTGGGAAAAGCAGGTCAGATTACCATAGAACCATGAAAGGAAACTTTTATTCAATGTCTTTTTTGATAATTTTTTCTCCATGATCAGATATCCTCCTCATCATCGTCAGCTGCCGGACTGACAGCCTCTGCCGCCTTATGACTCTGCAGCATGATGACCTTATAGTTAATGATTGCGAAGAACGAGCCAACGATAGCCGAAGCAATGAGGTTCAGGTTCATGCAGGCGGCCAGGGTAAAGCCAAACAGGAAGGTAATGAAATCCAGCGGCTTCTTTACAACCTGTTTAAGCAGGATTGCAACGCCGACTGCCGGGAGAAGGCTGCCCACCGTGAACAGTGTCTTCATCGCAATGCCATCCATAGGCAGATAATTCTTCATGATATCTACCATGCCTGCACCGGCCATGGTAATGAGGAAAGTCGGCAGGAAGGAGCAAACGATATGCGAAATCCATGGCAGTCCCATATCCACAAGGTAAAGCTTGCCAAAATCGCCCTTTTCTACAGCCTTCCAGCCAATCCCCTGCCAAATCAGGTTCATGGTAGCCGTGCCATAGAACAGTACTGTACCGAGCGTACCGACAGCAGCGCCAAGAGCCGCCGCCATTGCCTGTGCCTGTGCCGTATCCGGATCCAGGCCCATGCCCTTGACTGCACAGATGGCCAGCGGTATACCGATGTAGCTGACAGCGCGGACATCAGCGGAAACTGTGCCGCCTGGCGTTACGAGCGCAATATAAATGACCTGGATTGCTGCACCAATGATAATACCAGAACGAATGTCACCAAGGATAATACCCACTACTAAGCCCGCGACCAGCGGACGCCCCAGCGTATAGTTGCCAAAGGTTGTGCCGCCGAGACCCGGCATGCTTGATAAGCAGGCGAAGAGGCCTAAAATCGCGGCTTGTACTGCATTGATCTCCATAAATCCATCACTCGCTTTCTTTTATTATGCAGCAGAGGCACTCAATCCGAAAAACCGAATTTTCCTCTGAATTTCTGCCAGTCCCCAATATATTTCTCCTTGATAAGCGCAAAATCAATACTATAGCCAGCCTTCATGATTTCCTCAAAGGCCGAAGCTTCCTCCGGGGTAATCGACTGATTGTTTCCGAGTTCCACTGCCCCTGGACGGTCGTTGCAGGGGCCTACGATGACCTTCCGGATTCCCGGATCGAACTTTTGGTCCACAAGGATTTTCTTCATATCCAGTGGGTTTTTGGTAATCAGGAAATAACGGGTATCGCTATGGATGACCTGCTGGCATTTTTCCTGCCAATGCTCCATAGTCCACACAAAGGTTTTTTTACCTGAAGCGGACTTATAGGCTGCCTTGAGCACAGCATTATTGGCCGCGGCGTCATTGACCGCCACAATTCCATCACAGGGATACTCCAGCGCCCAGCGGGTGCAGGTCTGTCCATGGATCATGCGATCATCTACTCTGAGAAACGTAATTGACATATTCCCTTGCCTCCTCTAAATATCATCCTCTGCTTCGGCAGAAGTATCCAGTTCCAATTCCTTGACCGCACCACAGGTCTCCGTAATGAGCGTATCCGCCAGCACAGTATCCGCCAGGTTTTCACCGGTCAATACCAGCGTAAGCGCCATCGGCAGACTCATGCCGCCAAAGGCACGCGTATGGGCAAGCAGCCCATGATCTGCCAAGACCTTCATCGCGGTAGTAAGCGGCGAACCACCCAGGATATCTGCCAGTACCACAATCCGGTCCTCCGGGCGAATCCCCCCTAAGAGACTTTCCACCCGGGCGGCATATTCATCAGCTCCCATGCCATCCCGCAGGCTCGTTGACAAAACATTATCCCGATCCCCGGCAATCATGCGAAGCGCGGAATGCAGTCCCGGCGCGAAATCTCCATGGCTTACCAGAAGCACATAAAACACGGTTTCACCCCCTTTCTCCCGATTGATATTTTTTTCTTTATTCATTATCTCTTTTCATTTTTCTAACAATTAAGAGTTTACCAAAAAGAAGGTGCCAATTCAGCTGTATATTGTCACGACTTTGACGTTTTCCACGTGACATTTGTCATTTTTTAAACTTTTTCGTCACATTCGCGCAAGCTCAGTCACGCAAAAACAAAAAAACTGTTCCTGCACTTTGGCAGAAACAGTTTTTCCCGATATTCAACACTAGTACATCGTACACGAAATAACTGGACCAGAAGTACGCAGGATGAATTTT
>CAZFPA010000064.1:0-10392 GCA_964520975.1 uncultured Selenomonadaceae bacterium
GCCGTGAAAGGGCGGTGTCTTAACCGCTTGACCAACGCGCCATCTGGCTCCTCGAACTGGACTCGAACCAGTGACAGCCTGATTAACAGTCAGGTGCTCTACCAACTGAGCTATCGAGGAATTTTGCGGTGCTGTAACACCGACAATAAATATTATATGGTATATCAAAATAAAATGCAAGCATTTTTTTATGCAAGACGGCCGCTTCCCGCAGCCTTTATTCAGGAGCTGGACAGGCCCGCCACATAGCGCTTTTCAATCACCCGCAGCCGGGCTGTGAGCAGAACTGCGCCGACCAGGATTCCAGAAATCAGGCCGATCCAGTAGCCATACGGACCCAGCGCGGTATAGTGCGCAATGAGCCAGCCCGCCGGCAGCCCGATGATCCAGAAGGACAGCACTGCGAGGAAAAAGGTCACCCGCACATCCTTATAGCCGCGCAGTGTCCCCTGCAGCGGCGCATTGAGACCATCCGACACCTGCATGCCGATCGCGTAAAGCAGGAACACCACAATAAGCTCCTGTACAGCCACATCATTCGTATAGAGGCCGGCAATGCCCGCCCGGAAATTCACCAGAATCATCGCAAGCGTCCCCGCAAAGGCCAGCGAAACGACCCGCCCCAACCGGCTGTAGCGGCGTGCGTCTGCCGTGCGTCCGGCCCCCAGCTCATAGCCGACCAGAATGGTAAGTGCCATACTCACGCTCAGCGGAATCATATAGACCATCGTAGTGAAATTCAGCGCGGCCTGATGCGCCGCGACAACCGCGGTCCCATATACGGTCATGAAGAGGCCCACCGCTCCGAAGATGCTCTGCTCGCAGAACATCGTACAGCCAATGGGAATCCCCATAGAAAGCTGCTTTTTCCATTCGGCAAGGCAGGGGCGCGGCAGCCGGTGCAGCACAGCATAGCTCTGAAACGGACGCAGCCGGCTCACCACCAGCACGTTGAGCAGCAGATTGATATAGAAGGCCAGGGCCGTACCGACCCCCGCGCCGACTCCGCCCAGGGCCGGAATGCCAAAGGCGCCGTAAATGAACACATAGTTGAGCGCGATATTAACCGGTACCGTGACGACCGTTATTGCCATAGTGATGCGCGTCGCGCCCAGGGCATCGATGAGATTGCGCAGCACGCCAGCCAGGAAGATCGGACAGATCCCGCAGGCCATCGCCAGCAGGTAGTAGTTGACCACATACTCCACGCGCGGCTCAAGTGCCAGCTGCGGCAGCAGGAGCGGTACACCGAAGAGCCCCAGCAGAATGAACAGCAGTGCCAGCCCCAGGGACCAGTAAAAGCCCTGCTGGATGACAAAGGTGATCTTTGCATGCTTTTCCGCTCCATAGAGTCCCGCTACTACGGGCGTAAGGCCGGAAATGATGCCCAGACTGCTGCCGAAAAACGGAAAGAACAGGTTGGCCCCGACCGCTACACCGGCCAGATCCTGCTCGCTCACATGCCCGGCCATGATCGTATCAAAGAAGCCCGTCGACATCAGCGCCAGCTGCGTGACGAAGATCGGCACCAGTACAACGACCATTTCCCGTATCTTTTGCCTGTAGGTAAAGGTTTGTTTCATGTTTCCTCCTGTCAATCATCATAAAAAACAAAAGAGGGGCCGCATGCGCAGCCTCTCTCCTCTTCTCTTATTGTCCCAGCCAGTCCTTGTTGTAGCAGCATCGCTTGTATTTCTTGCCGCTGCCGCAGGGACAGGGATCATTGCGCCCGACCTTCGGCTGATGCGGCTCATGCTGTACCAGCGGTGCCTGCGCTTCCCGCGCCTGCTCCGGGTCCATGAGCTCCGCGGGCGTGTGCCCCTTGAGCGTCCAGAGCGGCAGGGTGTTGTTGTAGGCGATGAGCAGCGGCGTGACCGCCTCGGCCAGGGCCTCATCCTTCAACAGCTCCTGTGACTCCAGATATTCGACGACCTCCTGCATACCACTGCCGTTCTGCAGAATGATCGTGATCTCACCGACAATATCCGCCGCCTGCAGCACATCGCGCTTGTGCTGCTTCATGAAAAACTGCGCCAGCTGTTTGTACTCCGCAGTCGCTTCGATATAGTTTTCCTCACCGGCCTCATACAGGCGGTCATAGGCAAACGGTGCGTAATCCAGCTGACCGTGCTGACGCTGCTCGTCCTCCAGCGCCTCCGCATGCAGTACCGTATAGTAGTGCAGGCCGTGCTCGGTTGCCACAATATGATTGTACCAGCAGCCGCCATTGAGCATGACCCCGAGAAAATCAAAGAATTCCGTGCGGTCTGACGCATCGATGAGCGTATTCACCCGCGCAAAAAGCTGATCGTAATCCAGCACGCCGTAATAGAATACCATGCCGGCCGACAGGCGCAGCATCTCCGAATTCGCGGCCGCGGCCTTTTTCAGCGCTGCACTGTCCAGCTTTTTGAACTCGGCCCGCACCTCCTGCGGCATGTACCAGGCCAGCTTGTCCTCTTTGGCGCCGCAGGCCAGCAGACCAATGCCCCGCAGGTAATCCAGGCGCGCATCGTCCTGCTTGAATTCCGTAGAAATGCCGTCATGCTGGCAGAGATAGGAAAACATCTCATACTGCTCCTCCAGCATGGACACAAACCAGCGACGGGAAAAACGGATGATTTCCGAAACCAGTTTTTCCGCCAGCTCGGCCTTCTTCAGCGAACTGGCTCCCTTCACACAGAGATTGTAGCGTATATCATCGAGCTCCTGCTTCGTCATCGCCAGCAGGGCAGCCAGCAGCGTCTGCTCCTCCGGAACCTTGCGGCGCATAAGCTGGCTGCGGCGCTGCTGCTTCTCTTCCTCCAGCGCGGTCTCCAGATCCAGGTCCGCACTGCTCTTTACATCATCCATCTTTTCCCCATCCTCACTTCACTACGAAAGCCTTATCCGGAAACTACCCGGATAAGGCTTATGATTCTCCAACTATTCTAATACAGGCACCCGCTATCCGTCAAGGCGCCTCATTTACCAAAAAAGTCCCGCAGTCCGCTCACAATGGCCTTGGCGGCTTTCTGCACCCCGGCGTCGGAATCCATGAGCTTCTCTTCGGCCGGATTCGACACAAAGGCCATCTCGATCAGGGCTGCCGGCATCGTCGTATGCTTGACCACGTAGAAATTACAGCTCTTCGTACCGCGGTCCTGCGTGCCAAGTGCGTTGAGCACACTCTTGTGCACCGTGTCAGCCAGGCGCTGCCCGGCCGAGGTCCCTGCGCCATAATAATAGCCCGTGGTTCCCTTTGCATCCCCGCTCGCAAAGGAGTCCATGTGCAGACTCAGGAAAATATCGGCATCCTCATCGTTCGCCACATCACAGCGCGCCTGCAGTTCCTCGATATCCGAGGCCAGCGCATGTTTGGCCGATACCTCCGTATCCCTGGTACGCGTCATGAGCACTGTGGCTCCCGCCGCTGTAAGCTGGCGCTGCACCTCCTGGGCCACGCGCAGGGTAATGCTTTTTTCTGTCACACCCGTAGGCCCGATAGCGCCCGCGTCATTGCCGCCATGCCCCGCATCGATCGCGATTTTTTTACCCACAAGGCCCGGAGCGAAGAACGGTTCCCGCTTCACGACCGGTGGCGGCGTCACCGTCCCGGAGGACTTGGAGGTATCCTTCTTCACCTCAGGCTTCTTGCCGGCCTTCGTGTCATTGGGCGCCTCGTTGCCATGTCCGGTCGGGAACTTGATGGACGCACCCGCGGAGCCCTTGCTCAGATTGCCAAAATCCAGCACGACCCGGTACGGAGCCTCGCCGCCCTTCAGGGAAAAGACCTCGTAATTATTTTTGCCCACCGTCGTTTCCACTACGATGCGCACGGTATTCGGATCGAACTGTGCCGCCCGCAGCCTGCTCGCGAAACGGCTGCCAAGATCCATATTCTTTTTTACCGCAGGACTCAGCCAGGCGCCATGCAGATTCACCACCACACGGGTCGGATTGGAGAGCACCACGGTTTCATAGTCAACTTCTTTCGAGGCATCCACGACCAACCGGATCTTATCCGCCGTCGAGCTGACCCGGATGCCCTTGATCTCCGCCATATTGGCCGTACGCTGTCCAAAGCTGGCCGCAGCCTGCCCGGTAAACGGCAGACATACTGTCATCAGAACCGTCAGGAACATCACGAAAAACCGAATCATCGAATTCCTCCAAAAATAGCCAAAGCTTTCTCTTTCCTCCTATTATCCACTGAAAAAAAGGAAATTGCAAGTCTTGTCATCAAATCAGAGCATATTCTGCAAAAAGGCCCGGGTGCGTTCCTCCTTCGGCTGCCGGAAAAAAGCCGTAGGTTCGCCCTCTTCCACAATATTGCCATCGGCCATGAAAATCACGCGGTGCGCGGCCTCACGGGCAAAGGCCATCTCATGGGTAACGACCACCATGGTCATGTGCTCCGCGGCCAGCTCCCGCATGGTCTTCAGCACCTCACCCGTCAGCTCCGGATCAAGGGCCGAGGTCGGCTCATCAAACAGCATGATATCCGGCTTCATGGCCAGGGCCCGGGCGATTGCCACCCGCTGCTGCTGCCCGCCCGAAAGACGGGACGGATACGCGTCGCGCTTATCGTAGAGCCCGACCTTGCGCAGGAGCTCCTCCGCTTCCGGAAGGATCTCTTCTTTGGCCCGCTTCTTTACCTGCATCGGCGCCTCCAGCAGATTCTGCAGCACCGTCATGTGCGGGAACAGGTTGAACTGCTGAAACACCATGCCCATGCTGGAAAGCAGTTCCCGCGACTTGGCCGCCGAAGCGTAGACGGAATGGCCCTGCTCATTCTGCACGGCCAGGAACTCACCCTTGATCTCAATCGACCCCTGATCAATGGTTTCCAGACGGTTCAGGCAGCGCAGCATCGTGCTTTTCCCTGAGCCGCTGGGGCCGATGACCGCCAGCACCTCACCGCGGCGCACCTCGATATCGATTCCCTTCAGGACCTCCAGCGCCCCAAAGCGTTTATGAATCTGATGCATACGCAGCATCATATCTTCCTTATTTGTCGTATTTTGCATAATGTGCCTCCAGCTTTTTGAAGATCCAGGTCAGAACAAAGGTCATCGCCAGATAGAATACACCAGCAACCATGAACGGCGTCATGTCGAACTCACGCTGGACGATGGTGCGCGCTACACGCAGCAGATCATTCATCGCCAGGATGTAGATCAGGGAGGTATCCTTGACCAGGTTGATGGTCTCGTTGCTGATCGGCGGCAGCACGTGCCGGATCATCTGCGGAATGATGATGCGCCGCATCGTCTGGGAATACGACATGCCCAGCGTCTTGGCAGCCTCATACTGACCGCGCGGAATCGACTGGATGCCCGCCCGGAAGATCTCCGCAAAATACGCGGCGTAATTGAGGGTGAACGCGAGCAGCGCCGCCGCGATATCCGGCAGCCGGATACCGATCATCGGCAGCGCGAAATACACGAAGAGCAGCTGCAGCATGAGCGGTGTCCCGCGCATGATCCAGATATAGATCTCCATGAGCAGGCTCAGCGGCCGCAGCTTCGATATGCGGGCCAGCGCGGCCAGCAGGCCGAGCGGCAGTGCCATCACGAGCGTGACACAGAAAATCTGCAGTGTGATCTGGGTGCCGTCCAGCATCAAAAGGACCGTCCCCATAAGTTTTTCCATAGATTTCTCTCCTTCTTTAACGAGCAAAAGCGGCAAAGCGCTAATAAGCTATATTGTACCGCATACACCACAAAAAGAAAAGCAAAAAAATCCGCCCATCAGCGACATTGCAGCTGACGGGCGGTAGACTTCGCGCTTACTTTTTCGTGATGTCCTTGCCAAACCATTTCTCAGAAATCTTGGCCATCGTTCCATCCTTCTTCATCTCATCGAGTACCTTCTGCACTTCATCATGCAGCGCCTGGTCATCCTTGCGGAAGCCAATACCGAAGGTGCTGACCGGGCCGACAGCCACGTCAACAGCCTCGATGCTCTCCGGGTGCTTGCTCATGTAATAGCGGCCCGTGATCTCATCCGCTACGATCGCGTCGAGACGGCCATTTTCAAGATCCATGAACGCCGAGATATAATCGGAGTACTTCTTTACTTCCTTCATGCTGTTCTTGAAATCCGCATTGCCATCGATGTATTCCTCAGCCGTGCCGCCGCTCTGCGTGCCGACCGTCTTGCCCTTGAGATCCGCCTCACCCTGGATGCCCGTCGTCCCCTTCTTCACGAAGATGATCTGGCGGTTATCCATGTACGGGTCGCTGAACAGCATGTTTTCCTTGCGTTTTTCCGTGATATCCAGACCGTTCCAAAGCACATCCACGCGGCTGCTCTTGAGCTCCGCTTCTTTGCTGGCCCAGTCGATAGCCTTGAATTCAACCTCACGGCCCAGGCGCTTGGAAGCCTCCTTGGCAAGGTCGACATCAAAGCCCGTGATCTCATTGTTTTCATCCTTGAAGCCCATCGGCGGATAGTTATCGTCGAGCCCCACGATGATCTTCTTGGCCGGAGCCGCATCCTTCTTCGCCGTATCCGAACCGCAGCCGGCAAATACTGCCGCTGCCATGATTGCCATAAGACATACTGCTATGATCTTTTTCATTGAAATCCTCTCCATCTCCCGGTAACGCAGGTACTATGCTCCTGCATCCCTTGTTTTGTAATCATGTAACGATTATACTTTAGTTCGCTAAATTATGAAACCGTTAAATTATTGCTATTTTAAAGGTTATTTGCCTTTATCTCTCATTTGCAGACGAAATCGCCTTTTTTCATGCGGAAACAACTTTTATGAAACGAGTATATTTTCCCTTTTCCGTAGGCCTATTGCACATATTTTAATTTCGTCAGTAGGATTTTACAAAAATTTAGAGAATAATTCCATTAGAGTTTAAAACGCAAATAATAGCGTTGATTGTTCAGGATTCCGCGCTGCGGAATCCTGAACAATCAACGTTTCCCGCAAGGAATTATTTTGCTTGTGCCTGCCACCCACTGAGGCGGCCGGCAGCTTGATCTGAATGACAAAGTTTTTTATCCGCATAAAGGGGGATTTATCTTGAAATCGCTTACTGTCGAAGAACTGCAGCCGGGTATGGTTTTAGCGCGCACGATCATCAATGAGGAAATGATCGTCATCCTGTCCGAAAATACGCTGCTTACCAAGGCCCATATCACGCGATTAGGATTTTTGAACATTCCTGTTGTTTACGTTAAGGACGAATATGACCTCAGCGCCAATTACCAGAATGTACAGGCTATGTTTAGCCGCAGCAATGCCTTTCTGACCAAATATCATGATGTCGTGCATACCGCAACCGAGATCTTTGAGGTCGCGGCCAAGGACGGCCATGTTCCCATGAACAAAACCAATAAGCTCGTCGACCATTCCCTGGTTCCCATGGTCAAGGAAAGCGGCGTCGTTGACTATCTCTATGAGCTCAATCATCTGGCCAGCGATGTCTACAACCATTCGCTGCGCGTATCCATCCTGGCCGGTGTCATCGCCAAATGGCTGCAGCTGCCGAAGGCAAAGACGCGCGACCTCATCCTGGCCGGCTTCCTGCACGATATCGGCAAGACGAATTTCTCCGAGCGGCTGCTCGACAAGCAGGTAGAAAACCTGCGCGGACAGGATCTCGAGGACTACATGAAGCATACGCTGGACGGCCATCACATCCTGAGCGTCAAACCGGATATCTCCGAGGGCGTGAAGCTCGCGGCGCTGCAGCACCATGAACGCATGGATGGCAGCGGCTTCCCCTTCAACTCCTCCGGCAAGGATATCCACGAATACGCGCGCATCATAGCGATTGCGGATATCTACGACAACATCACCACCGAGCGTGAGGGACGGGTCAAGCAGACCCCGTTCACGGCCATCGCCCGCATTACCGAGGACATGTACGCGTCCAAGCTCGATGCGGGAATCTGCGTGGCAATGCTCAAGCACATCAAGGATGTGTTCCTCGGGTCCACGGTCGTGCTGAATAACGGCAAACGCGGCACCATCGTACGCTATCCGGATGATTTCGCGACGCATCCGCTCATCAGCATCAGCCAGGAGGAGATCATCGACCTCAATGAGCACAAGGATCTCCGGATCGTTGAATACAATCCGAAATAAACCTATAACGGCAGCAAAAAAGGAAGCCACAGCGGCTTCCTTTTTTTATTGCCATTCACTCATAGCGCAGAGCCTCGATCGGATCGAGCAGCGCGGCCTTGCGGGCAGGATAGATGCCAAAGAAAAGGCCGATGCCCACGGAAAAGAAGAAGGACAGCAGCACCGGGGCTGCCGTAATGACGGTATTGAAGCCGCCGAATTTCGCGATGGCCATGGAAATGAGACAGCCAAAGCCGATGCCGATGAGACCGCCCACGACACCGATGACCACCGACTCAATCAAAAACTGCATCATGATGTTGCGGAAGGTCGCACCCAGTGCCTTGCGGATACCGATCTCGCGGGTACGCTCAGTCACGGATACCATCATGATATTCATGATGCCGATACCGCCGACCAGCAGGGAAATTCCCGCGATGCTGCCCAGCAGCAGCGTGATCATCGTCGTTGTCTGCGTCATGGTCTCCATGAGGCTCGTGAGGTTGCGGACGCTGAAATCATCTTCCTTATCCCCGATGATATGGTGGCGCTGCCGCAGCAAGGTCTCGACCTCGCTCTGCGCCTGGTCCATCTTAGCCGCATCCGACACCTGGATATTGATGGAGCGCACATAGGTGATGCCGAGCAGGCGCTCCTGCGCGGTGGTCAGCGGCACGATGACCACATCATCCTGATCCTGCCCCATCGAGGACTGGCCCTTGCTTTCCAGCACACCAATGACCTTATAGGGCGAATTGTGAATGCGGATGGTCTGCCCCACCGGATTCGAGGAGCCGAACAGATTCTCCGCGACCGTCGTGCCGATGACCGCCACCCGGTTGCGGGTGTTCAGATCATTCTGCGTGATAAACGAACCCGTAGCGACCGTCAGGGAACGGATAGCCATGTACTCCGGCGTCACTCCCTGAATCGTGGAATTCCAGTTCTGATTGCCGTTGACGATCTGATAGGAATTGCTCACCGTCGGCGACACGTAGTCGATGTTCTTGATCTTATTCTTGATGGCCTCGGCGTCCTCGTATTTCAGAGTGACCGTCGACCCTGCCGCCGAACGCACGCCGCCGGAATTGGCCGAACCCGGCGAAACGATGAGCATGTTGCTGCCCAGGCTGGCAATCGAGCTCTGCACGCTGCGCCGTACGCCCATGCCGACCGAGACCATCGCGATGACAGCCCCCACACCGATGATGATGCCCAGCATGGTGAGTATCGAACGCAGCTTATTTGCCAGCAGTGCCTTGAGAGCAATCTGCACGCTTTCTTTAAACAACATCCATAACGACCCCCCTGCCTTCATCGCGGGTGATGACACCATCGCGCACCAGGAGCTGACGGCTTGCGCAGGCCGCGATATCCGGCTCATGCGTGACGAGAATGATCGTCCGCCCTTCCTCTTCGTGCATGCGATGGAAGATTTCCATGATTTCTCCCGTGGATTTTGTATCGAGATTACCCGTCGGCTCATCGGCCATGATGATGCGCGGATCATTGACCAGCGCGCGCGCGATAGCCACCCGCTGCCGCTGCCCGCCTGAGAGCTCATTGGGCTGATGATCCTTGCGGTCCGCCAGTCCCACAGCTTCCAGGTAGTGCATGGCCCGTTCCTCACGCTCCCTGTGCCCCACACCGGCATAGACGAGCGGCAAAGCCACATTGTCCAGCGTGGAGATACGCGAAAGCAGGTTGAAGTTCTGGAACACAAAGCCGATTTTCCGGTTGCGCGTAATGGCCAGCGCGTCATCACCGAGATTTGCTACCTCTTCGCCGTCGAGGCGGTAGGAACCCACCGTCGGACGGTCGAGGCAGCCCAGGATATTCATGAGCGTGGACTTGCCGGAGCCGGATGGCCCCATGAGCGCCGCGAACTCCCCCTTTTTTATATCCAGATCGATGCCGTTGAGCGCCGCGACCTCCTGATCGCCGATCTGGTAGATTTTCTTTATGCCGGAAAGCTGTATCGTCATCATTGTTTTATCCCCGCTTTCCCCTGCTTACATCGGTGGTCCGCCCGGATGTCCGCTCGAGCTGCTCTTCTTGGAGCTGGAGGAGGAACTGGACGACGAGGCCTTATAGGCAATGGATACCTTTTCACCCGCCTCGAGCCCGCTCAGGATCTCCACGTATTCATCACTGTAGATGCCCGTGGTCACCGGCCGCTCCTCCGTCGTTCCATCGTCCTTCACCACCAGCACATAGGAACCGTTGTTGTTCGTCTTCAGCGCCGAAATCGGCACCGCCAGCGCATCCGGTTTATTGGAGGTATTGATCTCGACGCGCGCGGTCATCGCCGGCAGCAGCACATT
>CAZFPA010000065.1:0-10197 GCA_964520975.1 uncultured Selenomonadaceae bacterium
GGATTTTTGCAACGAATAAATAAAAAAATGAAATGTGTAAGCCTATGAATGAATAATGACATTCGCTGTTGCAAGAGGATGGCGGCAAAGATCAGGAATGAGCGACGGAGCCTATGTGATATGATCGTTGGGGAAAGCACGGGCGTGGCGATTCCAACCGTCCTGGAGGGAAAAAGATGAAGCGTTATTTTATGATTGCCCTGGGCTGTATTTTAGTATTGGCTGTAAGTGTTGTTCTTTATGGAGCCTGGCTGAATCACGAGGGAGAGAATGCCATTACCAATAGGATGAACAATCGGGCGCTCTCGCTGCAAGGGGAGCGTGTGCAGGTCCGTATGCTGCGTCCAATGATCGGCTGGCCGACCGTTAATCTTTTTGCCGAGGAAATGGCGGACGCCGTTGCCCGGGTGGATGGTGTTGTGCAGAATGTGCTGGTCGACCGGCAGAGCTACGTTGAACAGGGACAACTGCTGATGCAGGTGCAGAATGAGGAAATTCCGCTGAAGATCAAGCAGGCGAACAGCAATATTGCCAAGGCACAGGCAGAGGAAAAGCGAGCCTATAATGCGTATCAGCGCGCCCTCGAACTGATTCGCGGAAACGCGACCTCGCAGGAGAAACTGGAGGAGGCCGAGGCCAGTTATCGCTCTGCGGTAGCTTCCATTGATGAGTTTCAAAGCGCCCGTGAGCAGCTCCTGGTGAATCAGTCCCGACAGAATATCACGGCACCGATTGCCGGTGATGTCCTCATGCTGTACCGGAAGCCGGGAACCTTTGTGACAGCTGGAACCGCGGTTGCACTTATCGGTGATTTCAATAAGCTGCGTTTTAAGACGGCTATGACCGATGCGGCAATCCGGTCGATGCTGCCGCTGGAGGAAATGAAGGAAGTTGTGTTTCCACAGCGGGATTTCGATAAGGTATACTATACGGATTATGGCAGTGGCAATGCCGGGGAGGAACAGAAATTCCATGTCAACATTGTTTCGGTGACACCATCCCTCGATGTCCCCGCAGCCATGCGCTATGTTGTGTGGGAAATCGACAATAGCTCGGGGATTCTTGAGCCGCAGACCTACAGCAATATGTATGTACAGTCCCAACAGCCGGTTTCCGTGCTGGCGGTGCCGTTGAGCGCTATGGTGGATCAGAATCATGGTGCGGTATACGTATGGGATGCCGATGGTCACGTCAATCGGCGGGATGTCAGTGTCGGTGCTGATGATGGTGAATATGCCGAGGTGCTCGACGGGCTGCAGGAAGGGGACATTGTCATCGTTTCCGGAACGGATGGGCTGGAGAGCGGAACCAAGGCAGAGGTAGAGATCGAGGAGGCCGATGGCGATGGACGTTAATCATATTTTCAGTCGGGAAGCACTGGATAAAATGCGGTCGCCGGAAAAGCTGGACCGGATGCTGCAGATCACAAATCCTATCGGCTGGATGGGGCTCATCGCAGTAGGCGTTGTCATGTTTTCGGTCGTTCTGTGGTCGGTATTCGGTGCATTCAGTGAAAAAGCGGACGGCATGGGCATGATTATGGATTCCGCCGGGGTTGTGAATGTTTCGCATGTGATGGACGGCAAGGTTTCAGAGATCTATGTGCATACGGGAAGCCGCGTGAAAAAGGGGGATATCATTGCCCGCCTGGAGCAGGCCGCGCGGAGTGCCGATACGCGTATGGCGCTGTATGATATGAATCTTTCAGCGAATGACCGTGACGCTGCGCAGCGTGCCTCACAGTATGATGCCAAGAAATATCAGGAAAAGGTCGGGGAAGAAATCTACAGTGATTATGATGGCATTGTCGATGAGATAGCGGTGGAGCGTGGCAGTATAGTCCAGATGGGGGCGCCGATCTGTACCCTGCGCCGGGATCAGGAGCGCAAGGATCTCAGCGGTGTCTTTTATGTTTCGGTTGAAAAAGGAAAGAGAGTCACACCGGGCATGACGCTGCAGCTGTCCCCGAATGGCAGTGATACCTCACAAAATGGCAGTCTGCTGGCAGTTGTGCGGTCTGTTTCTGAGTATCCGGTTTCCCAGCAGGGAATGCAGAAGGCACTGGGCAATGCACAGCTGGCACAGTGGATTTTTACCAAGGAGAACAGCGCTTTGGTAGAGGTCCATTTTGACCTGGTCAAGGATGAGACTTCACCTTCCGGATATTTATGGACCTCGGTGGTGGGAAACCATCGTCCGGTCACAGCAGGAAGCTTCTGTACCGGTAGTATTGTCATAGAGCGTAAACCACCGCTCTCTAAGGTGTTCTATAAATTCAGCCAGTGGTTAAGGAGTCGGTGAATATGAAGCAGAAGCAACGGGTAAAGACACCGACTGTCCTGCAGATGGAGGCCGCAGAATGCGGCGCGGCTTCCCTGGGAATGATTTTATCCTATTATGGGCTTTGGGTGCCATTGGAAAAACTGCGTCAGGAATGTGGTGTGAACCGTGATGGGAGTAAAGCAAGCGCCGTTTTAAAGGCAGCCCGGGCACGTGGCTGTGAGGCACATGGCTGGCGCTGGAATGCAGATGCTCTGCGTGAGAAGCAATATCCGCTTATCATCCATTGGGAATTCAATCATTTCGTTGTTTTGGAGGGAATCTGCAAGGATAAGGTTTATCTGAACGATCCGGCCATCGGGCATCGGGTGGTTCCCTGGGAGGAATTCCGTACCTCGTATACGGGGGTATCGCTATCCATTGAGCCCACAGACCACTTTGTGAAAGCGGGACATCGCTACAGCATTGTCAAAGCTGTGCGCGATAAGCTTTGGAAAGATAAATGGGCTACGCTGTTCATCCTCCTGCTGGGCTTGTTCGCCATCATTCCTGGGCTCGCCTCGCCGGTGATGGGCCAGATTTTCCTTGATGATATTTTGACCGGCCGCCATCCGGACTGGATGTTCAATCTTTGCGTGGCAATGACCATTTCCTTTGTTTTGCAGGGCGTATTGGTCTGGCTGCGTTCCTGGTGCCTCACGCGCTGGCAGCAGAAGCTTACGCTGGCCGATTCCAGCAGTTTTTTCTGGCATGTGCTGCGGCTTCCTATGAATTTTTTCCAGCAGCGCTTTGCCGGTGAGATTGCAACCCGTGTGGGATTTAATGAAAGCATTGCGGGGGTATTGAGCGATTCCGCGGCAACCGTGCTGCTCGATATACTCGTGGCGGTATTTTATCTGGGCCTTCTGCTGCAGTATAGTGTGATTCTGACAGTGATCGGTGTTTCCTTCAGCCTGATCGACGTGGCCGTATTTTTTTACCTGCGTCGGCGCATCATCGAAATGACGATGCGTGTGCAGCAGGATGCCGGTAAGGAATGCGGGGTGGCCATGAATGGGCTGCAGATGATCGAGACCATCAAGGCCAATGGCAATGAAAATGAATTCTTTACGAAATGGGCTGGTTATCGGGCCAAGGTATTGAACGGTACGCAGGAAATACAGCTGCTTTCGCAGACGACGACCATGCTGCCGCTGCTGCTGGGAGGAGTCAATACAGCTCTGATTATGACAATCGGCGGTTTTTCCATCATGGATGGGCTGATGACAGCCGGTATTTTTATGGCGTTTCAAAGCCTGATGGGAAATTTTCAGGCGCCATTCGGCCGTGTCCTCGGACTTGCGCAGACTTTGCAGACAACAGAAATGCAGATGCAGCGGTTGGATGATGTACGCTGCTATGATATCGATTCCCTGAATTATCCGGAAAAACCGGCGGCACCTATTAAAAAGTCCCGTCTGTCCGGAAAGCTGGAGATCCGCGATATCAGCTTTGGTTACAGTCCGCTGGAACCGCCGCTTATTGAGCATTTCTCCCTGACTCTCAATCCGGGGCGCTGGGTAGCGATCGTTGGAGCTTCAGGCAGTGGGAAATCGACACTGGCCAAGGTTGTGACCGGGCTGTATGAGGAATGGTCCGGCGAAATCCGGCTGGATGGGGTACGGCGCCGGGAACTTCCCCGGGAGGTGATCGTGAATTCTGTTGCCGGTGTTGATCAGGATATTTTTCAGCTTTCCGGTTCCGTCAGGGATAATATCACCCTGTTCGATAGCTCGATTCGTCGTAGCGAGCTCATTGCCGCAGCGCAGGACGCCTGTATTCATGAAGATATTCTCAAGCTGGACGGCAGCTATGAGGCCGAAGTGAGTGAGGGCGGTCTCAACTTCAGTGGCGGCCAGTGCCAGCGGCTGGAAATTGCCCGCGCTCTGGCAAACCAGCCGTCGCTGCTGGTGCTTGACGAAGCGACGAGTGCGCTGGACCCGATTACCGAGGAGCAGATCCTGCAGAATATCCGTCGGCGAGGCTGTGCCTGCCTGATTGTTGCCCATCGTCTGTCGACGATTCGGGACTGTGATGAGATCATTGTGCTGTCTAGGGGGAAAATTGTTGAACGTGGCACGCATGCAGCGATGATGGAGCATGATGGACCGTATCGCAGGCTGGTAGAGGAACGGCAGCAGGGAGATGACAAAGTATGATGGAAAACAAAGCTGAACGACATTGGCAGCGGCAGACGTTGTCCGCAGGCAAGCGGTTGCCCATCCGTCAGGAGGATGCAGCGTTTTTTCAGATCGTGCAGGGAACGGGCGAAATCTATGCGGTAAATCAGGAACACGGCCAGCAGATATTTCTCCTGGAGCGTTCTGCTGGTGCGCTTGTATTTCCCTTGCAGGAAGTGCTCATGAAAATGGAGCTTTTCCTGTATGCCAAAACCGATGTCGTTATTGAGGCGTGCCCGATGTCTTCCCTGGAAAATCAGCTGGCTGGCGATGCCGTATTTTTGACGGAGCTGCGTGAGGGCATGCAGCAGTGGTTTGCGGCGTTACTGGAAGTTTCCTGGTTGAAGTTCCTGGCTAATCGTGGCGATGATATGCTCGTCCAGTGGGAACAGCCTGGTTTTTTGTCGACAGCTGAGACCGGTGCTGCGCTATGGAAGCAGTTCAGTGAGCATCAGGATATTCTTTCGATGCTTATTGGAATGCGATTTAAGGCAGAAACAAAACGGTCCGAGCAAAAATTGTTCTGGCGCCATAAGCAATCGGAGCGTCTTATCAATAGTGCTGTGGGCAACCTGATCGGTGTCGATGAATTTGATGAAGTGGCGGGAAATGTGTCGCCGGATGTACGTCTGGATGAGGCTGTATACATTGTCCGGCGTGTTGCGGCGGCGCTGCAGATGCGTACCGATAGTATTCAGCTTTCCGCAGAGCTTACCCGCAAGCTGGATCAGCTTGGCCTGCTGCGCCGTCTGGTTCAAAAGGGCGGTATGCAGATGCGATTGATATCGCTGGAAAACAACTGGTATGAAAAGGATTGCGGCGTTATGCTGGGATATTTTGGGCCGCAAAAGGAGTTGGCGGCCATTCTGCCGCAGACACCGAGTTCCTATCAGCTGGTGACGCATAAGCATCCGGAGGGTATTGCGCTGACTGCCGAGGTCGCTGCCCAGCTTGACAGTGATGCCTTTTGCTGTTACGGTGGCTTTCCCGCGAGAAAGCTGAAAGTTCGGGACTTGCTGAGATTCATGTTCAAGCAATGCTGGAAACATGATTATCAGACGATTATTCTCACCAGCTTCGTGGCAGGAATCATTCCGCTTTGTTCCCCAATCGTCATTCAGACGATTTTCAGTGATATCATTCCCATTCAGGATCGGCAGGGGCTTGCGACGGTTACACAGGTTATGATGGTAGTAGGCTTCACCACCGCGGCTATTTCTCTGGTGCGCTCGATTGCCGTTCTGCGTATCAGCTCACATTTGGATATGGCTACAGAGGCTGCGCTTTGGAACCGTTTGCTTTCATTGCCGACAAAGTTTTTCCGGCAATTCCAGACCGGTGAGCTGTTGCAGCGCATGGAAGGGATTCAGGCAGTGAAATCCTTTGTGACCGGTGACTTCATTGGGAGTGTATTCAATTTCTTTTTTTCCTTCTGGAGCCTGTTTTTAATGTGCTACTACAGCATCAAGCTCACCATGGCAGCCATGGTTGTCTGGGTGATTTATTTTATTGTGATCGCGTTTATTTACCGGCGGGTATTGCAGATGCAGCGTAAAATGATTGATGCGACCAATAAAACAGCCGGACAGGTACAGCAAATCTTTCGCGGTCTGCCAAAGTTCCGGGTGCAGGGAGCAGAGGAGCGGGCCTATTATCTTTGGTCCAAGGTGTTTGGTGAAGAGTGGAAATGGAATTTGAAGCTTCGCTGGCAGGGAAACTATAACGCAATTATTGGCGGGATCCAGCCGTTTATCCTTACGATGCTGCTCTATTATACGGTTATTTATGGTATGCGGGAGACCGTGAACGGTATAACCGTGCAGACGATGGGGTATGCAGAATTCATGGGGTTCCAGGCAGCCTTTGGCAGCTTTAATGCAACGCTGGTATCTGTCATTCCGTTGGTGGCCAGCTTTTTCTCAGTACAGCCCCATATCGAGAATTTCCGGCCCATCCTGGAGGCTGAACCGGAAATCAGTGAGGATAAAATCGATGCCGATGTATTGTCCGGTACCATCGAGGTTCGTCATCTGAGCTTTGCTTATCAGCCGGAATCGGCGGATGTGCTGAAGGATATTTCCTTTCAGGTGAAAGCGGGCGAGACGCTTGCAATCGTGGGACGTTCCGGTTGCGGCAAGTCGACACTGATGCGATTGCTGCTGGGGTTTGAAGAGCCAAAGACGGGAGCCGTCTATTATGATGGGCAGGATCTGGCCGAGCTGAATGTAGTTTCGGTGCGTACCCAGATGGGCGTGGTTCTGCAAAACGGGCAATTGATGTCGGGGGATATCTTTACGAATATCGTTGGTACAAGCGCACTGACCATGGAGGATGCCTGGCTGGCAGCCAAGCGGGCGGGTATCGATGAAGACATCCAACAGATGCCCATGGGCATGTATACGATGATCAGTGAAGGCAGCAGTAATATATCCGGTGGGCAGCGGCAGCGTCTCCTGATTGCCCGTGCATTGGCGAACCGTCCCGCGATTCTTTTGCTGGATGAGGCAACCAGTGCTCTGGATAATCGTACCCAGGCAATTGTGACCAGGAGTCTTAAGGAAATGCATTGTACGCGTATCCTGGTAGCACACCGCCTCACGACCATACGGGAGGCAGATCGTATTCTGGTTATGGATGCTGGTCGCATCGTTGAAACTGGAACCTATGATGAACTCGTTGCGCAGGGTGGGTTGTTTGCACAACTGATTGAACGGCAGGTGGCCTGAAAGGGAGTCAAAATATGAATGCAGATGAAAAAAAGGGGATTTCTTATTACAATGCGCTCGCTGTACAGGCGCAGCAGGATACAAAAGCTTTTTCCGAGTTGTATGAGTATTTTTTCCCGCGGGTGTATAATTTTCTGTTTTCCCGTGTGAAGCAGGCTGATGCAGCCGATGAAATCGTGAGTGTCACTTTTGAGAAAATGTTTACGCATCTGGCAGAATATCAGCCGGATAAAGCAGCGTTTTCTACCTGGCTTTTCCATATTGCCCAAAATGGTATGATGGATTATTTCCGTCGCCAACAGCATCGCAAGGAAGCTGTATGGGAGGATTTCTTTGATCCGGCAGATGAGAAGCCTACGCCGGAAAGTCAGATCCTGCAGCAGGAAGGAAATCAGGAGCTTTTGACAGCATTAGGGCAGCTCAAGGAACGGGAACGTCATATCATCGAATTGAAATATTTTTCAGCATTGAGTAATCAGGAAATAGCCAAAATGGAAGGGATCAGTCCGGGAAATGTCGGTGTGATCCTGTTTCGGGCCATTGGAAATTTAAAAAAATTATTGGATGCACCTTGTAATGAATGAACTGTAGCTGCGTATAAAGTATGAAAACAAATGGACGGAACAGTTATAGCAAAGAAAGAAGGTGTCATCCATGGATGTGGAAAAAGCATTGTATGAAATGGATTTTAGCCGTTTCAGCAAAAGAAAAGAAACTCTCAAAGCTGAACTCATGGAGCGTTTCCAGGAAGAACTCAATATAGAGGAACTGGATTATGTTGTAGCAGCAGGCCGGCATCCGGCAATGGAACAGCGTAACTTAAAAGATAGAATCAAAAGGTGAGAAGGCCAGGTGGAAGGCATTGAAGCTATCCAGGGATGGACAGGGCGGGAGCGGCCAGTTGGGCCGTTCCTGTTTTATGTTCGAATAGGAATACTTTTGGCTTGACTTATTAATTATTATATCGTAATATATAAATATAGTAATTTAAACAAGGGGGAAATCTTATGAAGAAGCCAATCCAGTCCAACATGTTTTGGGTCTTTTTCAGCTTTTTGGCTGTAGGGGTATTTTATCCGGTGGTTGGTCTGATTGCTATTATCTGTATGGTTGCGCCGGTGGTTGTCGCTTTTTGGCGTGGGCGCTGGTGGTGTGGCAATGCCTGTCCGCGTGGCAGTTTTTATGACCATGTCATGCAGCGGGTTGCACCAAGGAAGAAGACACCGGCTTTTTTCCGTCATCCGATTTTTCGGGGTGGCATGGTCGCGTTCATTATGCTGATGTTTGGCGTGCAGATGTATGCAGCCTGGGGGGATCTTTCAGCTATGGGCATGGTGTTCTTGATCCTTATAGGGGTCACGACACTGGTGGGAGTTATCCTGAGCTTTTTCTTTCAGGCTCGTACCTGGTGCAATTTTTGCCCGATGGGAACCTTGGCAATGCTCGTAACCCGTTGGCGGTCCCGTTCCCTGCGGAGCTGTAAGAACTGTGGCTCTTGATCGCTGGAGAGAACATTGTCAGCATAAATTTTCGCAATAAAAAAGCAAGGCGCCTGGTGAAGGATCTGTTCACCGGGCACCTTGCTTTTTAATTTGGACGTTGATTTTTACGGTGGGCCAACAGGCGAATCACGCGAGCACCCGTATTGTGGATGCGGCGGAGCGGCGCCACCTTTGTTTTGATTTTGGGCTTCATGTCTTTGACGGTGCCAAAATCCCCACGTTTCAGATAAGTCGTTTTTGTCTTATCTGGTTTGAAAAAGCTGCGCAGCGCCTTGAAAAAAAGCTCCGGTTCAGCATTTTGATCACAGAGAAAGACATCAGCGGCGACATATTTCAATTCGGAATACGCATGAATTGTCATATGGCCTTCTTTTAAAAGTACAAGGATGGCGAAATGGCCGTCATCCATAGCCTGAATGTCAAATTTAAGAATGTTGAAATCAGAATCATTGAGCCGTTCATGTAAAGTTTTCTGGAGCAGCTCTGTATCGGAAAGTTTTTTTGTTTTGCAGTTGTACATATCAATTGTGAGATGTCGTGCAATGATTTTCAACGGTTCGATCACTCCCTTGTCTGGATTCTATAGGTCGATATTATGTCCATTATTATACGTGAATTTTGCAGTAAAGTAAAGGGACGGTCAGCCTTCATATCGGGCGGAACTATGATCCATAGCGCGCAGCAGGCGGGTAATTGGCAGAAATTTTAAAAGCAGGAAGCAGATGAAGAATTCTGGTACCAGATAAGAAGCGTTGAATACCAGAGAATAAAGATAGGGAGAAGTTCCTTCCGGTGCATAGGAACCGAAAAAGACAGCTCCCGAGATGAAATGGCAGAGAAAGCGGCTAAAGAAAGCAAGTCCTGTGGAAAGAAAACGGTGCTGCGGAAAGAGTGCTGCCAGTCCAAGAACCATATAAGGAAGCGGGTAGTCAAATAAGACCTGTACCGGATGAAGAATAAACGGATTTTGCATCATGTTGATGAGGCCGTATAGAAAGCCCGTAAGGCAGCCCACACCAGGGCCATACCGGTAGGCAATCAGCAATAAAGGAATCATGCTGCCGCAGGTGATGCTCCCGCCTTGCGGCATATGGTAGAGCTTGAATTGATGCAGCAAGATGGCGCTGGCCAGCATGAGGCCGATGTAAATCAGCATAGGGGTTGTAACCTTAATATGCCGCAGGCGCAAAAAAAGCCCGATGAGCAGCAGTATCCCCAGGAGGGCGAAAAGACTGGTAGGATGTGCAAGCATAGTAGCACTATTTTTCCAGAAAAGATCCATAAAAAACACTCCTTTATATAGTATGATTTCAATAGAATCATACTACGTAGCGTCTGGTTTGGCAATTCCCAGCCTGAGAGCGGGTTGAAAAAACAGTTTTTGCCGGTTGCAAAAAATAGTGTTGACAGGCAAAGAAAAAGCGTGTAATATAATACAAGTCGTCAGCGAACGGAACGCGGCCAGCGATG
>CAZFPA010000066.1:0-1346 GCA_964520975.1 uncultured Selenomonadaceae bacterium
TATTCTTGCATCTTTTTTCGTAAAACGATAGCAATAAAGTTCAAATATTTTCCTGCACCTGCCCGCATTGATTTTCGATCGCCAATAGCGTACTCATTGTCCTGCCTTAACCAATCTTCCCAGACCTCATCATGACTTTCCATCTCCCGAACCTCCAGCACCTCTGCCTGGCTGTGCTCCACCATTTCTCGCCAATAGCCTACATCCTGCAAATAGTCCAGCTGCTCAGGTGTCCATGAAAGCAACAACTCTTGCGGAAGATTTGCATGATAATCCTGCCTCATCCCAGGAATAGCTATATATACATAGCCACCCGGTTTCACAAAAGGCAGTAAATGCTGATCCAGATATGCACTGTCCCGTCCAAAATAATTATACGAGTCTGTACTTATAACACCATCAAAAAAATCCTTTTCAAAAGGAAGTGCCAGTGCATCTGCCTGAATTGGAATAGCTTGTTCCGTCGAAACCCCCATCGATGTAAAAAATTGCTGATTTTCTGACGGCTCGCTCCATAAATCAGCTGCATATACAGTAAAACCATATTCCTTCGCTAGAAAAACAGAGGTCAATCCCTGCCCACTTCCCAAATCACATACTACAGATCTCTCCGGCAGTTGATTGCCCTGTAATAACTCTTCCGCAAGTTTGACTGGATTAGGTCCCATAATTTTCTTCTGCAACTCAGGTGTATCATATTTCTGACTCAAAATATAGTTCAAATTACTTCCTCCTCGTAAACTTCTTTAAAAAAAGACAAATATGATCTTTCAACTGTTCAACAATATTATCCCCATCTGCCATGCCATCATATATACTGTACATCAAAAACATCGGTGCATAAAAGTCCAATGCCATGTCCTTAGCTTTTAACCGATCAACGCCCATCCCAATAAATACATCCTCTACATAGCGCAGCGGACCAGATGCCAGATATTGCTGATAGAGCTTCCTCATCTCTTCATTACGATACTGTTCCAATGTCAGCAAGCGTCGAAAGCTCACCGCGAATTCATCTTCTGTCCAATACCTGAACTGCATTACGGAAAAGTCGACCAGTTCCTTTATTTCGACCTGCTGATATGCCTCCGGCATTACCTCACTGGACCACTCCGGCATCGAACAAGAAGATGCGTTCTCCTGATCTAAGGTTTCCATATGGTGCAGAATGCTGTCAAAAATATCCCGCTTATTCTTATAATGTTTGTATAACGCACTTTTCGTCATTCCAAGTTGATCAGCGATCTGACTCACAGATACTGCTTCATACCCGTCTTTGGCGAAAAGCTTAACGGCTTCCCACATAATACGCTCTTTTGTATCCATAATACCTCCTCACTATTAGT
>CAZFPA010000066.1:1446-9550 GCA_964520975.1 uncultured Selenomonadaceae bacterium
TAGTGAACGATCGTTTACTTGTCAAGAATCTACTGTTTTTTAAGTTTTTTCCATATTCCCTTCGTTTCTCTCCCTGCATAAGACTGTCCTGGTTTACTCGCCTTTTCGCAAGTTCTCCAAAGCATCCTTGTTGTTTCCGACAACCATCCCCAGCGTTTTACAGCACTCCAGTTGTTGACAGTCACCACAAGTTGCAAATCCTTTATCTAGCGCACATTTTCTGATTTCACACATACCAGCGCAAAAGGGCGTTTTTACACCGTCTGCCCGGCACCCCATACAATGAATCATTTCCGTCGTGATTAGAACATGATTCAGCGCCGACCAATCCTGCGCTACTTTTTCCCGCAGTTTATCGTCATTCATCAGCGTTGCTTTACGAGCTTCACATTTTTCACAGTCTAACCCGCAACAGGCAATTAATTCCCGCATTTCATTTATCCTCATTTCTATGCTTTTAATTTCATTATCAGTTTCCTGCCAGGCCAAGTTGTGCACCTTCTGGGGGCGTATAAACTATTCTGTGCAGCAGCGTTTTCCAGCTATCAATTGCCTGCGTAAACGTATTTCAGACGCCGACGGGCAATACGGCAAAGTCTTTCGATTGTTTCTTCCGGTGTAGCCGGAATATCCCCTGCCTCATAGCGCGGGAAAAACCGGCTGATATGAAGAGGCAGTTCCGCCGACAGCTCTGCGAGCCAGGCGGCTTCGCATTCCATATCCTCTGACGCATCATTTTTCCCCGGCACAATGAGCGTGGTTACCTCTACATGACATGCCTGCACCGCAGCCGCAATGGTATGCTGCACCGTGACAAAATCGCCGCCCAGCCAATCATAATAGGATTGCCGGAACCCCTTCAGATCGATATTCATCGCATCGACCAATGGCAGCAGCTGCTGCAGCGGCTCCGCTTCGATCATGCCATTGGTGACAAGTACCGTGCAAAGTCCTTGTTTCTTCAGGAGCCGCGCCGCATCCCGTACATATTCATAACTGATCAGCGGCTCATTGTAGGTGAATGCTACACCGATATTCCCCGCCGCTGTATGCGTGAGCCGCATGGCCAATTCCACGAGACGTTCCGGTGACACCTGCTCCGCCGGAATCTCTGCCCCGGCCATGGAGATTTCATGATTCTGGCAAAAAGGGCAGCGCAGGTTACAGCCATAGCTTCCTACAGACAGGATATACCGTCCTGGATGAAATCGTCGGAAAGGCTTTTTCTCGATGGGATCGACCGCCACCGACGTAAGACGGCCATAATTTGCACAGACAACGCTCCCGCCCCTGTTTTCCCGGCCACGGCAGCGCCCGGTCTGCCCCTCCTCCAGCACACAATGATGCGGACAAAGCCTGCATACCGTTCGCATCTGCTCCTCACCTCCCAGTACATTTTCCCAGCAATACACCATCCTGAAACAACGACACCAAAAAGCTGCCGCATTTGCACAAGATGCGACAGCTTTTTACATTTTACATGCTGTAAATTTTTTTCTACGCATTCAGTCTACCCGCCATTGTCTGAATATCTCACCGGTATTGCCATTAAACAAGCGAACGATATCTTCCCCTCTGCCCTTATTCGACTCGTTGATTTTCGTCAACATGCTTTTGACATCACTGGCGGTATAATATTCGAACTTACCCGACTGACGATTAAACAGCTTCCACGTCTGTTCGATGATATTTCCGGCTCCATCCTTGACCGAAGATACGGCCGTCATCGTGTAATCGTACCCACCGGCTACCTGGTCCAGTTCTTCCATTCTCATTTCTTTCATAGCTTCTGTCATTTTAATCGACCCCTTTGCAATATTTTGTTCTGATGTATCTTATACGCCGCAGCCTATACATTATTACATTTTAGTGCAAAATATGGAGTCGTGAATTTTTTTAAACACCGGCTTCTCAAAGGGAGCCTCTCTCTTCAAATTGTCAGCACAATGATCTTTCTCTGTAACTTCTCAAGAAATCCGCCTGGACTATCATTTAAAAAACACAATGCCGCCCATGCCAAGGACCAGTACAATCAGCAGCGGCGGCAGGATTTTTTCCAGCCGTTCACGGCTCAAATGCTGCAGTACAACCGGTCCTAAAAAAGCTCCGAGTGTCGTACCTAAAATCAGGGAGAATGCTACACCGATATTCCCCGCCGCTGTATGCGTGAGCCGCATGGCCAATTCCACGAGACGTTCCGGTGACACCTGCTCCGCCGGAATCTCTGCCCCGGCCATGGAGATTTCATGATTCTGGCAAAAAGGGCAGCGCAGGTTACAGCCATAGCTTCCTACAGACAGGATATACCGTCCTGGATGAAATCGTCGGAAAGGCTTTTTCTCGATGGGATCGACCGCCACCGACGTAAGACGGCCATAATTTGCACAGACAACGCTCCCGCCCCTGTTTTCCCGGCCACGGCAGCGCCCGGTCTGCCCCTCCTCCAGCACACAATGATGCGGACAAAGCCTGCATACCGTTCGCATCTGCTCCTCACCTCCCAGTACATTTTCCCAGCAATACACCATCCTGAAACAACGACACCAAAAAGCTGCCGCATTTGCACAAGATGCGACAGCTTTTTACATTTTACATGCTGTAAATTTTTTTCTACGCATTCAGTCTACCCGCCATTGTCTGAATATCTCACCGGTATTGCCATTAAACAAGCGAACGATATCTTCCCCTCTGCCCTTATTCGACTCGTTGATTTTCGTCAACATGCTTTTGACATCACTGGCGGTATAATATTCGAACTTACCCGACTGACGATTAAACAGCTTCCACGTCTGTTCGATGATATTTCCGGCTCCATCCTTGACCGAAGATACGGCCGTCATCGTGTAATCGTACCCACCGGCTACCTGGTCCAGTTCTTCCATTCTCATTTCTTTCATAGCTTCTGTCATTTTAATCGACCCCTTTGCAATATTTTGTTCTGATGTATCTTATACGCCGCAGCCTATACATTATTACATTTTAGTGCAAAATATGGAGTCGTGAATTTTTTTAAACACCGGCTTCTCAAAGGGAGCCTCTCTCTTCAAATTGTCAGCACAATGATCTTTCTCTGTAACTTCTCAAGAAATCCGCCTGGACTATCATTTAAAAAACACAATGCCGCCCATGCCAAGGACCAGTACAATCAGCAGCGGCGGCAGGATTTTTTCCAGCCGTTCACGGCTCAAATGCTGCAGTACAACCGGTCCTAAAAAAGCTCCGAGTGTCG
Organism: uncultured Selenomonadaceae bacterium; assembly: GCA_964520975.1. Taxonomy (GTDB): domain Bacteria; phylum Bacillota; class Negativicutes; order Selenomonadales; family Selenomonadaceae; genus CAZFPA01. The sequence continues at coordinate 4,676 of CAZFPA010000066.1, forward strand.
TACCTAAAATCAGGGAGGCAACCAGCGACCAATCCACATTGCCCAGCCCGAGATGCATCAGGAATCCCGTCATTGATATCCCCACCAGAACAAAGACCGAGGTCCCTACCGTTTCGAGTCCCCCACAGCCTAAAACCGTCAGGCCGGCGATGATAGGTGTCGTCCCGCTCACCCCCACCATGCCTGACATAAACCCACCAAGAAAGCCATAGAATATCGCCCTGCATCTTCCGGAGCCAGTCACCTGGACCTGCTGAAGCCGGGGCTTTTTTGTTTTGCTCTTTCTGCCATAGGCCAGCAGCATCTGCACCCCCAAAATCAGCAGCAGGCCACCCGTGATCTTGTTATAAAAATAAGAGGGCACATATCCGGAGGCCGCTGAGCCGGCAACCGCTCCCAAAACAGCCCCGCCCATCATGATGGCCCCCAATCGCACATTCACATTTCCGGCCTTCCAATGACTGAACGAACCAATCGCCGTTGTCGGTATGATGGTAGCCAGCGAAGTAGCCGCAGCCACAGCAGGTGGAACCGCAAAAAAGGCCGTGAGGATGCCCACGTAGAGACCGCCACCGCCGCCCCCCAGTGATATCAGCAGAATCCCAATCAAAAAGCCAACAAACGGCAGCGCAATGATACTCATGTTCTTCTCTCCCTTTCCAAGCAAACGGTAGCGGCCGCAGCGGATATTCCTTGACCGCAAGCCCCTTATGCTTATATTATAAGGAAAAGGGTTGCAGATTAAAAACGCTTATTTCAGCTGTTTTTCAGCTGTTTATCAACTACAAGAAAGGAAGTCTGCCCATGGATATCCGCCAGCTCACTTATTTTTTAGCAGTTGCCGAGGAGGGCCTTATCACCAAGGCCGCCCGGCGCCTGCATATCACGCAGTCTCCACTCAGCCAGCAAATGATTGCCCTGGAAAAGGAACTCGATGTCCAGCTTTTCCAGCGGGATAAGAAGCATATTGTTTTGACAAAGGCCGGCTGTCTGCTGAAACGCCGGGCCGAGCAGCTGATCGCCCTGGCCCAGAACACCCGGACGGAGGTGCAGGAAACAGCCCACGGCCTCCAGGGACGCCTTACGATTGGCACAATCAACTCCTCGGGCCGTTCCCTGCTGCCGGAGGTCATTACCAGATTCCATAAAAGCTATCCGCAGATTTCCTTTGATTTGCGCCAGGGAGATACGCCGCATCTGCTGGAACGCCTCAATGCCCATCTCATCGATCTTGCCTTTGTCCGCCTGCCCGTGGATGATCTGCGCTATGCGCATATTGCTGTTCCTGCCGAGCACATGTCCATTGCGGCTTCGCCAGACTGTTTTGCCTTACCCGAAAAAGCCTTTCCGCTGCGCCAGCTAAAAAACGCGCCGCTGCTGCTCCATCGCCGTTACCATGCAACTGTCACTGCATACTTTCACCGGCTCGGCTGCCGGCCCAATATTTTTTGTATCAGTGATGAAATCCTTCCATTGCTTACCTGGGCAATGGAAGGTCTGGGCATCGCCATCGTTCCTGAATTCGCGCCACCGATTTTTGCCAACACCAGCCTTAGCATAAAGCAGCTCAGTGATCCCTGCGTCCAAAATACCAGCGCATTGGTCTGGCTCAAAAACGAGCCGCTGGCAACGGCTGCCGCAAATTTCATTGCCTGCTTTAAAGAACAGCTCCCTGCCTCAAAACAGTTGTGACAGCAAATACACCGCACTGCCCCACATGAACAGCGCCGAAAAACGCTGCAGGCTTCCCGGCCGTTGCAAGGCGGCCGGCAAAAAATCCAGACCATGTCCAACCAGGCTCAGCAGCGTGAACCATAGCCAGGAAACAAGAACCGTCGCTACGGTAAAAGCGAGTTTTTCCCCACCTGCGTATTGCAGTGAGCTGGTGCCAATGACACCAAGGATGTCCATAAAAGCATAGGGATTCAAAAGCGAAACCGATAGGGCAAACAAAACCTGCTCACGCGTGTCAAGCACCCTGGTTCGTATTCCCGGGGCTGCTAAAGTCTGCGAACTGCACCAATTCTTCCATCCCATATAAAAAAGAAACAGACTGCCCAAGGCAATCAGCCCGATGCGCAGATAGGCCAGCTCCAAAAGTACCAGCGACATACCACCAACGGCACAGCAGATCAGAACTGTATCACAGAGCGCTGCGGTAACTACAGCCGGTGCTGCCTGCAAAAGCCTGGGCTGCAGCATCCCCTGCTGCAAGACAAACAGATTCTGCACGCCCAGCGGCAGAATAAGGCCCAAAGCCAGAATAAATCCATGAAAAAATGCACGGCTCATAAAAACACCTCCTGCTTTTTATCCTAAACGAAAGCAGGAGGTGTTTCGACAACCAATTGGTTTGTTTTTTCCCCAACCAATTCTTGCATTCGGACACAAATTCCGTTATTCTTAGCTTGAGGTGATTTTATGCTTACGATTGACTGGCAGCCCGCGCGCCATACGGCACTGCCGCTTTACCGCCAGATTTATCTTTACATCCGGGGCAAAATCCAATCCGGCCAATGGACGAATGGCACCCGCCTGCCACCGCAGCGCCTGCTGGCCAGGGAATTCCAGGTGAACCGCAGCACGCTGCTGCCTGCACTGGATGAGCTCCGCGCGGATGGCTATATCAGCAGCCGCCAGGGCAGCGGCATCGTCGTGAACGGATCTGCCTGGTCAGAGCTGGCAGCCGCCGCCCGGAGCTGGAATGAACGCCTTTCCACCGATGCGTTTCTCTCCAACCAGCCCATGGTCCAGCAGATCAACGAACTGGAATTCGCGCCTCAGATGATCCGGCTCGGAACCGGCGAGCTGGCTCCGGAACTTTTTCCCAACGATGCGCTCCGGCAGCTCATCGCTGAAACGGCACCCAAAATAGACAGCTTCGGCTATCAGGAGCCGCAGGGCCTGCCGGGTCTGCGGGAACAGGTCAGCCGACACCTACGAAAAAATGGCATCCTTGCCGCCCCCGCCAACATTCTGATTGTTTCCGGCGCGCTGCAGGCGCTCCAGCTCATCTGCTTCGGTCTTTTGGCCCCAAAGGACGCGATGTTTGTCGAGCGGCCATCCTATCTGCTTTCGCTAAAGCTTTTCCGTTCCCTGCAACTCCGGTTTTCTGAAATTCCCATGACCAGCAGCGGCCTTTCGCTGGCATCACTCAAAAAACAGCAGCAGTCGCATCGCCATGCGCTGCTGTATACGGTTCCCACCTTCCATAATCCCACGGGTTCCCTGCTGCCATTGGAAAAACGACAGGCACTGCTCCGATTCTGCCAGCAGGCACGGCTGCCTATCGTCGAGGATGATGTCTATCGTGACCTCTGGCTGGACAAGGAGCCGCCGGCACCGCTCAAGGCTCTCGATGATAGCGGACTCGTTCTCTATGTCAGCAGCCTATCCAAAACCATTGGCCCCGGGCTGCGCATCGGCTGGATTGCCGGCCCGGAACCGATCATCCGCCGCCTTGCAGATCTCAAGATGCAGCATGACTACGGCTCCAGTACCCTGTCCCAATGGGTTGCCGCCGAATGGCTCCGCCGTGACCTCGAAAGCACGCATCTGCTGCAGCTGCGCGAAAAGCTGCGGCAGCGCCGCACTCTCACCCTGCAATGCCTGCAGGCCGATTTCAGCCAGCTGGCCAGCTGGAACACCCCGGCCGGCGGCTTTTATATCTGGCTGAAACTGAAAAAACCGGTATCCATGCCAGCCCTATTCAAAGCGGCCTGTGCCCGGAATATTCTGCTTAACCCCGGAACCATCTACGATCAACAATCAAACCAATACCTGCGGATTTCCTACGCATATGCGAAGCCTGCGGACATCTGCGCCGGACTGCGGCAGCTGGCAAAGCTGCTCTCCCGATGAGCACCAACGCCGCCTGTCAGCTCCGATAGGCAGCATTGGCCAGCCGTACACTCCCCAGACCGCTCTGCTGCAACAACTGGAAAGCCGCTTCCACTTCCGCAGGAATATCCACATGCGCCAAAAATCCTTTTCCCCGTGGGCCATAGCCATTTTCATCATCCCGCAGCCGGGGAATTTCTCCTAAAAGGAGCGTAAGATACCGCTCCATAGTCCAAAGCCCCCAACAGGTTTCCCGAAAAACCAGCTTTCCTGCCCGCACAACGATCTCCGGACGATAAGGCGCATAATTGATGACAGTATAGCCCTCTGCCGGCAGCGCCGCCCGGAAGGTGGCATCCATGCGCCGCTGCATGGACGCGTCCTGCAGGATCAGCAGCTTTTCCGCTTTCCAGTTCAGTTCACGAAGCCTGTTCAACGCATAGGTCACATTATTGCCGCAGTTCGTCGACTTTGCTTCGATACCGGCTTCCCGAATCCCATAGGCACTGGAAAGGTATTCGGCCATGAGCTCTGCCTCCGGGCGCCCCGCTGTCTCCATCGCCGGATAGCGCCCGGAAAACGCATCCCGCAAGGCCTGTGTCGTATGACCAGCCCCGCCCGCCAGCAGCAGCTTATCGGCAATTCCTGCCAGCCAGGCCCTGGCCGCCACATCGCAGCCGAAGGGAATCGAGCCGCCAAACAGGATGAGCACATCCGCCCGGCTTTGCCCATATTTCTGCTGCATTGCCGCTGCAGTAAGCTCGGGAATATCCCGCAGAGCCAGATACGCCGTCAAGGTATTCGCGGCCCTGGCAATTTCCGCCAAGTGCTCCATATACGTTGCCTCCCCTCAAAGCCATACACCCGTATGCCTCGTCGTTTCACTGCCCCAGCGCACAAATTTCCTGCAAAAAGCCATCGATGCGCCGCCAGGCTTCCTTTGCCTGCCGGGCATCAGCTGTCGGCCCATGCGGGTCCAGGAAGCCATGCCTGGCGGGGAAGATATGTCCCCGTACCCTCTTTTTCCGCCGCAGA
>CAZFPA010000067.1:0-9100 GCA_964520975.1 uncultured Selenomonadaceae bacterium
ACCAATAAAATCTGTCGGCATCTATGCTATAATAGAGATATATGCAGGGACGTGGTAATTTGAAGGAATGGCAGGAGGCAGGCTGTGATGAAGAACGGTAAAAACAAAACTCCGCTGGAGTGCCTGCGTGGTTTTTTGGCGGAGCGGCGGCAGAAAACGGTTTTGCTGGATGAGCTGCAACGCTTTTGCGGCGGGATGGAATATGAGGTATTCCATCAGGCTGTGCGGGAACTGGAGTCAGCGGAAGTTTTGCAGGGAATCAAGGTAGCAGGGCAGGATTTTGGCGGGCTCAGCCGTAAATACAAAATTTTTGCCGGGCGTCTCTTTGCTGCAGGGACAGAGCAGATTCAGCAGGAAATCCAGCAGGATGCCATGAGCAGCCTGCTGGATTTTTCCTGGTATTATCGCCAGTCCATCGATTGCTGGCAGCAGGAACGGCCCTGGCTGAGGAAGCTCAGTGTCTATCTCAAGCGGCAGCAGACGAGGCTGGAATCGGCATCCGTGCAGCAGCGCTCCTATGAGATCTTTGGTGATGAAAAGTTTTTGCTGGAGCGGGGACATGTGCTTTTAAGCCATGTAGGGCTGCAGGAGGCGGAGCTTGGCATCGGCGGGCAGCCGGATCCACTGATGCTGGCGGTGAATCCCCGGGGCTTGGGACTGCCGGTCTGTCAGCATCTCGTGGTGGAGAACAAGGCCCCTTATTATGGTTTGCTGTCGTTTTGGTTGCAGAGTGACTTTACTTCGTTGATTTTTGGTTCCGGTTGGAAAATCGCGGGCAATATTCAGGAACTTCCGCAGCAGTGCGGTCAGCCGGAAAAACGGCACATCGTTTGGTATTTTGGCGATTTTGATTGGGAGGGTCTCAGTATATGGCATTCGCTCAGCGGATGCAGGGGCATGGAGGTGCGGCTGGCGGAGCCTTTTTATCAGGCATTCCTGAACTATGGACCATCCACGGGGAAACAGAATCAGCAGAAAAATCCTGTCGCGCTGGATGCCTTCTGCAGTCATTTTTCTGTACCAACAGCGGAGCGCTGGCGTGGGATTTTGCAGGGGAAAGGATACTATCCGCAGGAAACTCTATCCGGGGAGCGGCTGCAGAAATGTTGGGAGGAATTCCTTGATGAAGCTGGAAAATTTTCATGAACGTATGCAGCGAGTATTGCTCATGGCCCCGCTGTATCGGCTGGAGCGCCGAAGATTCAAGGCCATCGACGGCGCGGAGGTTTCCGGGCTGGAACTGGGGCTTATTACGCTGCTGTTCTTTTTCGAGCACATGCTGGATGGGAGGAAGAAAAGCGGCATCCGCAGTCTGGCGCTTTTTTTGCAGGAACAGAGCAATGGCCAGCTTTTTTCAGCGGCGGAGGAATATGAGAAAATCGCCCGGGAAATCGTTGGTGTGTTCCGGCCGGCAACGGGCCGCCGGAACGAAGAGGAATTCTACAATTGGGAGACACATCGGGCGGATCGGGTGCAGTACTCTTACCTGAAGGCTGACAAGGCGGATATGGAGGCCAATGAGCAGTACTATGTACTGGATGAGCAGGGGCTTGAGCTCATCTTTGCCACGAAGGAATATTTCAATGAATTCCAGCTCTCCATCAACCAGCTGATCCTGCGCAAGCAGCTGGAAAAAGGGCAGTTTGTGCTGGCACTGCGCCAGATCGAGGAAATGCGGCTGGATGTGGAGACCATCCATGACCGTATGCTGCGCATCCGGCAGGAAATCCATCGGAATATCGTTTCGGAGGATACCCTGAAACGCTACCGGAAAATTGTGGCGGATATCAATCTGCGGCTCAAAGGCGAAGAAAAGGAATTCCTGGAGCTCAAGGCCTTTGTGTATGAGACACGGGACCGCATCCGCGATAATGTCGACAAGGACCCGGAACGCCGGGCCTACGCGAATATACTGGAGGTGGAACGCCGGCTGGACCGGGTGCATGGCGCCCATCGCAAGCTGCTGCAGGAAGGGATTGAGCTGGGAACATCCGCCCTGTCCGCGGCGGAGGAGGCACTCTATTTTTCGGGCATCGACAGCTTCAATTTCGAGCAGGAAATCACCAGCCGCCTGTTTGCGTCGCCGCTGCCCGTTACGGCTTCCCGGCGGCTGGCGGAACCCTTTTTGTCCCTGGAACTTTGCCAGACCTGGTCGCCTTTGTCGGTATTCCAGCCGCAGCGGCTGGACCGGCTGGAGCGGGAGAGTACCCAGGAAAGCTTCCCGGATATGGAGGATATGGAGGCTTCCGGGGAAAAACTTCAGAATCTGCGGGAGCATTATGCCAAAATTATCCGCTATTTGCTGGACTTCATGGCAAAGGAGGCGGAAACCACGCTGGCCGATTTTCTGCCGGCGCTGGAGGAAAAGGCCCCGGAGATCTGTAGCAATCGCCAGTTTTATGTATTATGGCTCCTGCTGCATCGACGGGGCGAACTGCGGCTGGATGCGGAGAGCGTCGGGGAAAAATCCGTCTACAGCGGCATTCGGCAGGCCGTGCCGGAGCTGCAGAGCCTGCGCGTAGTGGAGATTCCCGGCGAACTGGAATGGCAGGATTTTCGTATCAGCAATATGAGGATAGAGGTGACTTTGCAGGATGGAGTATAGTGAGAAAAAGATTTTGGATGCTTTTACGCTTTATGCCAGGCTGGCCAGCAGGGGAGAACTGCTGAAGCTGGATGCGGCGGCGTATTTTGACGATGAGGATGTGCGGGCCCTGCTGGAGAACTACGTGAAGGCAGTGCAGTGCACACTGGTCAGCGATTCGGAATATCTCTATCTGCTGCCTGTCTCGCTGGAATCCCCCTTCCATATTTCCAATGATACTTTTAAGAAAAAATATCTTACGGCAAAATCTGTCAATATGGATATCTATCTTATGTACATGGCGGTGATTGTGCTTTTTGGCTGCTTTTATGACAGCTATCAGACCATGGATCCGCTGGAATTCGTATCCATGGAGCGCTGGCTCACCAGCATGGATGCCCGGATCGAGGCCCTGGCGCAGCACAGCGAGGAAGAACTGCAGGCCAGGGAACTGGAAATGAATTTCAACTGGCTGGCCATCCTGCGCAAATGGTCGGATATGGACAGTCTGAAGGAGACTGTGAAAAAGCAGGATGCCCGCACGAACAGCCGGCTGAGCTTCTTGAATATGACCCGGGAATTCCTGCTGCAGCAAAAGCTTATCCGTGAGCTGGGCAACAACGAGCTGGCGCTCACCGAAAAGGCACGGACCGTTGTGAGTGCCTATTATATGGAAACAGATTACAACCGTGGAATCATGGATTTCATGTATGCCTGCGATCATCAGCCGAAGCAGGAAAAGGAGGAGCAGGACCATGCCATCCATCAGTAAAGTCCGATTCACCAATGTGGTTTATGACAATGGAAATAAGCGCTACATAGATACCACCTTTCACTTTGATGGCTTCAATGGCATCCTGCTGCTGGAAAATGGTGCGGGCAAGACGGTTTTTGTGCAGGCTTTGATCCAGGCTGTGCTGCCGCATAGAATCGTGGCGCAGCGGAAAATACAGGAAACACTGCAGCTCACAAACAGCATCGCCCATATCGCCGTTGAATGGATATTGGAGGATCGGCCGCGTCGCTATGCCCTTACGGCAGTATCGCTCTTTATGAATAATCGGGAAAATCTCGCTTCACAGCAGTTTGCCATGGAGTATACAGCCGAATCCGCCGACCGGCTGGAGACACTTCCCTTTACCCGGCAGGAGGCTGGCCAAAAGCGGCCGGCGACCCGCGAAGAAATGGCCGCGTATTTTCGCGGGTTGGCGGAGCGCTCCATGACCGCAAAGTTTTTCTCGGAAAGCGATACATTGCAGGCCTACCAGAAATATCTGGAGGAGCATTTCAAGATCATCCCTGCAGAGTGGGGAAAGATTGCCGCTATCAATGAAGTCGAGGGTGGTGTCGAGGCATATTTTGAAAACTGCCGTACCACGAATGAGCTGGTGGACCGGCTGCTGCTGCCCACGGTGGAGGAAGGCTGCCGTGACAGCAGCGACAACGAGGAACGGGGGAATGGCTTTGCCGAGCTGTTTGAAAAGCAGCGGGAACATTTCAAGCAGCAGGTACGCTTGCAGAAGCGGATCGAGGAAATGCAGGGCATCCTTACGGCACTGGATCGCTATACGGAGATCCAGCATGAGCAGTATCTGTCCGAACAGCGTATGCAGGAGGTCAATGCGAAGCTGAAGGCTTTCTATATGCAGGCCGGGAAGGCCCATGGGCAGCGGCAGGAGAAGCAGATACTCTTTGATGCCCAGCTGAAGGAAATCACGGACAGCCTGCAGGAAAACCAGCAGGCGCTGGAAGCCTGTCAGGTGGCACAGGCCAAACAACACAGCGATGCGCTGCAGACGAAGGCGGATGCCGCCCGGCAGGACTGGAGCCAGGCGGAGGAGGCCCGGCAGCGGGCTGCTGCCCGTCTGCAGAATTTGCTGCTGGCCCATATGAAAGGTGAGCTGCAGCAGGCCGGCCAGCGGGCGGAACAGCAGCGGCAGGCGCTGCGGGAGCTGGAACAGAACCCGGAGACACAGGAGTTGCAGGCAGCCCTCGAAGAAAATGCCGGCCGGCTGCATGGCTGGTTCGTGCAGGCGGAGAAGCGGATACAGGATCAGCTGCAGCTCCTGCAGGGGCAGCTGATCCGTGAACGGGATGAAGCTGCCCGCCTGCAAAAGGAGAGGCAGCAGTGTGAACAGGAAAGCCGTGGCGCTGTGCAGGCTGCGGGGACCAAGGAGGGCGAAATCCGCGTGCTGCTGCAACAGCAGGAAAAGATCGAACAGGAACTTTTCCCCGATGGTGTCCATCGGGATGCGGCACTGCAGCAATCCATCTGGCAGCAGGAAGCGGCAAAGCTGGCGGCGGATCTGGTGGACTACGAGGAGAACATCCGTTTTTACGAAGCGGATCGGAAACAGCTGCAGGCAGCATTGCCGGCGCTGGAAGCGGACGCAGCTTCCTGGGAAAAGGATGCTGACGCCATACGGCACCAGCTGGAAATCGTTGACAGTGAAGCGGCGGCCCTGCTGCACGGCCTGCAGCAGTGGCCGAAGTGTGCGAATATAGCGCAGAATGCCCGGGAAATATACCAGCGTGGGGAATTTTTCCAAAATCAATTGGGTGATGAGATCATCCTCATTAAAGATAAAGAGAAGGAACTGAACTACGAGTGCCGTCAGGCCCATCGTTTTCTTGACCTCTACGGGGATATGGATGAATTCAGTGCCGACCCGGCACTTGAGGCCCAGCTGGAGGAACTGAGCCGTGATTTCATTTTCTTGAAAAGCGGCGCGGAGCTTTTCCGTCAGTACAGCCAGACCAGCCCGCTGACCGGGCAGCAGCTGTATGAAAAATACCCCTTCTGGGCTTCTTCTGTCATTACTGGAGCGGATGAGCTGGAACAGCTGCAGGAACGCCTGCAGGCTGTTTCGGATGAGCTCATCCAGCCGGTGTTCCTGCTCACAGAGCCGGAACTGCGGGCTTTGCTGGAGAATGGGACGGCGCTGCCCCAGCGGCAGATCGTGCCGGATTACTGGCAGAATGTGATGCCGGAGCGTTTTCATGGCTGGCTGGACAGACTGCGGGAAAATGCCCGGGTATTCGATCAGCGGCTGCAGGAGAATCAGCAGATCGGTATGCGGCTGCAGCGGACAGCCGGAGATCTGCAGAGCTTTTTGCAGAAAATGCCCTTCAGTGAATATGCGGAGCTGCAGAGCAGCCGGCAGACACTCATGAGCAAGCTGGAAATACAGCAGCGGAAAATCGAGCAGAACCGTACAAACCTCGCGCAGGATCAGGAAAATCTCGAAAAATATCAGCAGAACACCTATGAAGCACAGCGGGCGAAACTAGAGCTCGACCATAAACTTCAGCGCATGACGGAATACTTTTCCCTGCAGGAAGAACATCGGCAGGCCATCGCTGACCGCAAGGCCATCATGGATCGGATTTCCACCCTCGCACGGCAGGAAGCCGACCTGCAGAAGGAGCAGGATACGCAGCGGGACATCCTTGACCAGCTGCAGTGCGATGAGGCCTCAATGCAGGAAAGCGTCCGCCAGCTGCATACCAAACTATACTATGATGAGGTCCGGCAGGCGGATATCGTGTCGGATGACACCGACTATGCTGTCCTCGCCGACCGGCGCCGTCAGCTCCAGAGTCAGCTGGAAGGCTGCAACGCGAGCCGGGGCCGTATCGAAAGTGAGCTCAAAAATGCAGAAGGGGCAGTCCGGCGACTGGAAAAGGACATAGCCGTATTGCGGGAAGAAAGCGAGAGTCCGCTCGATGAGCAGTTTATCTATCCGGAAAACGGGCAGGAGGAAGAGGAACGGCTGCGTCGGGATAAGAAGCGTCTGCTCGCTGCTGTGGATCGGACACGCCGAGCCTGTGATATCTGCAGCCTGGAAGCGAGCAAGGCAGTCGGCGCCTGGGAGGCGGAGAAAAAACGCTATGATCGGAAATACGATCGATTCATCGAATTTTCCGGGGTGCTGGAGGAAGTCCACGCTTCCCTGGAAAAGCAGCAGCAAATCCTGCGGCATCAGCAAAGCGACGGACAGCAGGCGGCAAAGGAAAATCATGATGAAATGGAACGGCTGCAGCAGCTTTTGCAGCGGATGGAACGGAAAAACGAAAAACTGGAATTCGCTGTCGATGCGATAGAAGAGGCAGTCCTGGCCGAGGAATGGAAGAGCGCGGATGCCGTGCGCCTCACCGAAGAAATCCAGCCCCGGATGCAGACTGCGGAACAGCTTTTCAATGAATTAGCGGAAAAACGGCAGACCAGCCAGCAGCAAAAGGATGAATTCATCCGGTATTGTGAAAATCAGATCCGGGAGGAAAAAATGCGCCGCCGGGTAGCGGATGGCATCCGCAGCAAACAGAGCTACGAAGAGTTCGTTGACTGGAAGAATACCATTACGAACAATATCCACCAGATCATCGGGCTGTCTGAATCCGAGCGCAAGGAGCACTATGAGCACATCGAGCGCATGGTGGAGCATATGGCTATGTACCTGCAGGAAATATGCCGCGGACTGATTGAACTGGCAGCCAAGACCCGCATCAAGGTCGGTGAAGGAACCAAGGACATCTACAGCATCCATATACCGGCCTGGAAGGACGCGGAGGCGCGCAATACGATCCGCGGCTATCTGAACGATATCACGAAGCGGCTGGATGCTCCGGAATTTCAGGACGAAACCCGGCACGAGGACACGGTGAAGGTGAAAAAGGAACTGCAGCGCCTGCTGCGTACCCAGCAGATCATGAACCGGGTGCTGGGCGAGCATGCGGTCAAGGTCAAATGCCGCAAGGCAACGAGTGCCCAGCTTTTCTCCGAACGCCCCTATAGCTGGGAGGAATCGAACCGCTGGTCAGGTGGAGAGATGTGGAGCAAGAATATGGCGCTGTTCCTGGGATGCCTGAGCTATCTGGCGGAAAAGCGCTGCCATGTGAAGCGCACCAAGTACAACAACAGGGTGGTGCTGGCGGACAATCCCTTTGGCAAGGCATCCAGCGACCATGTATTGGACCCGGTATTCTTCATCGCGAAGGAACTGGGCTTCCAGCTCATTGCACTGACAGCCCACGAGGATGGAAACTTTATCCGCAAATATTTCCCGGTGGTCTATAGCTGCCGCTTTGCTAATATTGCCGGGCAGAAGGGCAAGGTATTGCAGCCGGAAATGGAAATCAAGACGGCGGCCTTTGAAGAACTCAAACCAGAAAATAAGGCCCGTCTCGATGACTATGAGGAAATGGGACTGTTTTAACTGAAAATGGCAGTGTGGAATCTGCTTTGGGGAAATAGAATGGAAATACAAAAGACAGCCGGGGACTGTCAGAGGGAGGAAGTTGTGCAGAAGGAAGAACGGCTGGCGGCTTTGAGCAAGGAACAGCTCATTGCCCTTATCGATATTTATTCTAAAAACTGGCTGGCTATGGATGGCGTCTGGTTCCAGTCCGTGGAACGGAAGCTGGGCATGGAGGAAGCCATGTTCCACGATGTGGAGATATGGAAGCGCTTCACTGTCATTGAGGCCAAGCGCATCAAGGAATTTCTTCAGCTGCCGGAGCATCCGGGGCTGGATGGACTGGAGCAGGCGCTGCAGTACCGGTTTTATGCCAATATCAACCGGGATGAGATCCTGCGGGAGGGAGAAGCCCTGATTTATCGCTCGGTGGACTGCCGGGTGCAGCGGGCCAGAGAACGCAAGGGCATGGAATTCCATCCCTGCAAATCCGTGGGCGTGGTGGAATACGGAGGCTTTGCCCGCACCATTGATGACCGTATCCGGTGTGAATGCCTGAGCTGTTATCCGGAGCGCAACGATGATACCTGCTGCTGCTCCTGGCGGTTCTGGCTGGAAGATGCGGAGTCAAAATAGACGTAAAGATTGGAGAACAACGGATGCAAAAATATCAATGTGAGGAATATGGCGTATGGCTCGGTGATGCCATGCTGGCTGAAATGATGGATTCTATCACCAAACCGGCATTGGTTGCCATCGCCCGCGGAAAAGGCCTGATGATAAAGCAGAGCCTGCGCAAGGCGGAATTCATCGAGCAGCTGTCAACAGAACTGCTCCGTCCGGACATGCTGCGGCGCTATTTGTTCTGGATGCCGGGAGTGGATATGTACAACCTGTTGTGTGCGCTGGGTTTGGATGGCAGGCGGCTGGAGAAATATCTGGGGGAAGTGGTTCGCGACTCAAAGATGGGGAACTGGTTTTGTGATACTTCGTATGCGCGTTATCTGGAGATGGATGAAGATGATGACTACCTTATAGAATTGCCCTGTGATCTGGTCGCTGTGCTGCGGACTCTCCTGGATGAGGAATTCCTGGTACAATATGAACAGTATCTATGGCTGCAGAATGTGCTGATGATGGGGATTGCTCTTTATCAGTTGATTCCTCGGGATATTTTTCTCCAACTGCTGGAGCAGTGGCCGGGATGCCGACTATCCGAAGAGGATGCGCTCAAGGCCATTGAAATGCAGCCGTTTGATATGGATGAACGATATATGATCTGGGGAGAATATATTGTATCTTCGCTGGCTTCGCCGGAAAG
>CAZFPA010000068.1:0-8977 GCA_964520975.1 uncultured Selenomonadaceae bacterium
GAGGTGAACCGCGGCTATAAGCCGGAGCTGCAGCCACTGGGCGTGAATGTTCAGGACTATGATGTCATTGCGGTTGGAACACCAACCTGGTGGTATACGATGGCACCGGCCGTCGCATCCTTTCTGGCAGCCAATACATGGCAGGGGAAGACCGTCATTCCGTTCATGACCAATGGCGGCTGGCCGGGTCATGTCATTGCGGACATCAAAAAAGCCTGCAGCGGTGCGGTTTTTGCGCAAGATATGCAGGTGGAGTTTGATTCGACGGGCGGCAGTCAGATGGAGACCCCGGAGACTGAGATCGCTGCCTGGATTGAGGGACTGCAGCGGGCCTGCAAATGAAGAGAGACGCTGTTTATTGTCCCAGCGCCTGCAGGATGTTCCTGACAATGCAGGTCATTTCCTGTGGGGATTCCGGGCAGCCACGCTGCAGCCAGAGGGAAAGTATGTTGAAATAGCCGCTTGCACCAAAGGCTGAGGCGTACAGTATTTCCTGGGTGGTACCCTGGCAGTTCCAGGGTACCCTGAGCTGGCGGTAGATCGTGGGATACCATTGATTTACTGCCTGCAGGAGCCGCTCGAAGAGTCCCTGGGATTGCAGCAGCTGAAGCTCATGGGCATATTGCTGCCAGAAAGTAAAGAATAATGCCAGCGTGTCTTCATGCCGGATGATTTTCTTTTGCAGTAAAAGCTGTGCGTAGTGCTCGAGCAGCGTTTCCAGATAGTTTTGCAACAGTTCGTCCTTGGTGGCGAAGTGACGATAAAAGGTGCGTCGTGACAATTGGGCCTGCCCGGCAATTTGTGTTATGGTGATGCTTTCAAAGGGTTGCCGGGACAGCAGGGTAAAGAAGGACTGCACGAGCCAGGTACGGGACTGTTCGATGGTCTTTTGATGACTGTTTTTCATAAAAAGCTCCTTTCCGCAAACTTCTGACACAGAAGATCGGTGTTTGTAGCACTTTGCTGACAGGTTTGACCCTGTCCGGTGGCCTTATTATAATATAAGTGTCACATGTGTGACAACACCTGCTTTGCTATGGGAGGAGTCATTTTGCAAAAAGCTATTTGGACAAGGGATTTTGTCTTGCTTTCTCTGGCAAGTTTTTTTATGTATTTGGTATTTTATGCGCTTATGGTGGTTATCGCGATTTACTCGTTGCAGCAATTGCTGGCTTCCAATGCGGAAGCCGGGTTGGCAGCAGGCGATTTTTTGCTGGCGGCCCTTATTGCCCGGCTGCTTGCCGGCCATTTCATTGCGCGCATTGGCAAGCAACGTATGATGCTGTGGGGGTTGCTGTTTTATAGCTTGCTGCAGATCTTTTATTTTGCTGCGGCAAATATCTGGTTTTTCGTTGTGGTGCGTTTTTGGCATGGCATTGCTTTTGGCTTTTGTGCAACGGCCATCTCGACCCTGGCCGCATTTTTAGTCCCGCAGGATCGGCAAAGCGAAGGCATGGGATACTTCCTGCTGAGCACGACGCTGGCTTCGGCAGTCGGCCCGTTTATCGGGCTTTATATTTATAAGAATTATAGTTTTTCGACACTGTTGGCAGTCTGCCTGGGGATGGCACTCTTGTCACTGGGGATGGCAGCGCTCATTCGGGTGCCGGCTGCTATGGATGAGCCGTCGCAGCAGCAGACCTCGCAGGGCATTCGGGGATATTTTGAATTCAGCGTCTTGCCGCTGGCATTGCTCAGCCTTGTTATTTATTTGTGCTATTCCAGTCTGCTCAGCTTTTTTTCGGCCTACGCAGCGGAAGTGCATATGCTGGAGGCCGGGCAGTATTTCTTTCTTGTGTATTCAGCAGCAATCCTGCTGTCACGTCCTCAGGTAGGGAAGCTGGCAGATCGTCGAGGCATCAATTCTGTCATGTATCCATCCTTTGTCTTGTTTGCTCTGGGACTGGGGCTGCTGAGCCGGATGCATACGGTGTACACGATGTTTGCGGCAGCGGTCTGCTGCGGTCTTGGCTTTGGTACTTTTGCAGCAATGGGGCAGGTGCTGGCTATTCAGAAGGTTTCCAAGGAAAGAATCGGTATCGCGCTGTCAACCGTGTTGTCCGTCTCTGAACTGGGGACAGGCATAGGACCTTTTCTGCTGGGTGGTATGGTTGGTGTATGGGGCTTCTCCGGGATGTATATACTGGCGGCCGTCATTGCGCTCATTTGTGGCGGTGTCTATGCGTTTTGTTGTAAAAAAGGATGTATTTAACGTCCGAAAAGAGAAATGCTTTTCGGGCATGGGGGCAAAGAGAAAATAGGTATTTTCCTTTATGGACGGGAGTAATTACAATAAGAAGCAGGGAATATCTATCAAGTCTATATGCCGTAGCTTGTTTGAGGAGGAAAGTGCTATGACTATTCGTGGAATCAGCAGAAAAGGGATTGTGCCCGTTGTCACCGGGGTATTGATGGCAGGTGTGGTTTATTCTTACCTGTGTCTGGTGTGCGTAGCAAATCATAATTTTGTATCAGAAGAGGAATATGCGCGGCTGAGTCAGGAGATCGTGGAGCAAAGCCTTCAGCCGTAACGATTTTTGGTAAATGAAACAGGAGGTCATATCATGAAAAAACAGACAGCAGGGCGCGAGGCGCTGGGGAAACTTGCTCCTAAATTTGCGGAGCTCAATGATGACGTGCTTTTTGGCGAGGTCTGGTCAAGAGAGGATAAGCTTTCGCTTCGGGATCGGTCTCTGGTTACGGTAGTGTCACTGGTGGCAAAGGGCATGTGTGATAGTTCATTCCAATATCATATGGCGACAGCCAAGGCCAACGGTATTACCCGGGAGGAAATGGCCGAGGTTTTGACGCATGAGGCCTTTTATGCTGGCTGGCCAAATGCCTGGGCCGCTTTTCGCATCATGAAGGAAGTATATGGGGAAGCAGAGACCGCTGAGGAGGAAAAATAAATGAACAAAGAAGAATTTGATAAGGTAAATGTATTTGGAAGGGGAACGCCGAATACGGCCTACGCAAAATATTTTATCGGGGATTCCTATCTCCATCCGTTGACCAAGCCGGGCGATCCGATTGGTATGGCAAATGTAACCTTTGATCCGGGCTGCCGGAACAACTGGCATATTCATCATGCGAAGTCGGGTGGCGGGCAGATGCTGATCTGTACAGCGGGCGAGGGATACTATCAGGAAGAAGGGAAACCTGTCGTGCACCTGAAGCCCGGCATGGTTGTCACGATCCCGGCTGGAGTCAAGCACTGGCATGGAGCAACGGCAACCAGCTATTTCTCGCATATCGCTTTTGAAATCCCTGGCGAAGAGACGAGCAATGAATGGCTGGAACCCGTTCATAATGAACTTTATAGCGATTAAAAAACGAAGCCCCTCTGTTGGCAAAAATATTGCCGGCAGAGGGGCTTTGTGTCAGAAAAAGGCCTGGATTCCCTGTTGCAGGAAAGTCTGCCTGTAGTCGATCAGATCCTCCTTGTGCAGTGCCGGGAGGTTGTCATAGGCGTATTCCTGCCCTAAAAGATGATATTTATTCTGTCCAAATTGATGAAAGGGCAGGAGCTGGACCGTTGCGGCACCGACCTCCTTTAGACGCCGGCTGAAGCCAAGGGCATCTGCAGGCTGATCGTTGTAACCTGGAATCACCGGGATGCGTGGCAGAACCTTTTGGCCGCCTGCGATAGCTGTTTTCATATTCAGCAGTGGTAATTCATTGGAGACCCCGGTTCCTTCGATATGGCGTTCACAATCCCAATGCTTCATATCGAAGAGCAGCAGGTCCGCATACTGCATGACCTCGGCAAATACAGTGGCGGAGGCATAGCCGGAGGTCTCGATGGCGGTATGGATGCCGGCGGCCTGTAGGGACTGAAGCAGTGCGATGGCAAAAGCCGGTGAACGCAATACCTCACCGCCGGAGAGGGTGACACCGCCCCCGCTTTCTTCGTAGAAATCACGATCCTGCAGACAAATCTGCAGGATTTCTTTTACGGATTTTTTTTCTCCTTCTATCGATATCGCTGTTGCGGGGCATTCTGCTGCACATTTTTGACAGCCGGAGCATTTGGCGTCATCCAGTCGGATGCTGTCCATCCGCAGGGTCAGTGCCTGCTCAGGACAGATCGCGATGCAATGATGGCAATGGCGGCATTGCTGGCTGTTCCAAAGGAGCTGGATGCGTGGAGACTGGCTTTCCGGGTTGGCGCACCAGCGGCAGCGCAGCGGGCAGCCCTTGAGAAAAACCGTGGTACGGATACCGGGACCATCGTTGATGCTGAATTTTTGAATATTAAAGAGGATACCTTCTGTTGACATTTGACGCATAGTATGTTCACCTGGCCTATCCTGTAGTTTATTTTGTACAACTTTCCTAAGAAAATCGATTATTTACGAACGAATATTTTAGGTATATTATACGAAAAAATATTGACGGTGTCCAGAAATAATGCTATGATTTAGTTACAAATGAAAGATAATACTTTTCAAAAGAAATTAGATAAAGGGGCGAATTGTCATGGAACTGTTGATTGACGATGCGAATGTAGCGGCTATTAAAAAAATGTATGAATTTTATCCCATCGATGGGGTGACGACGAATCCGTCCATACTGGCAAAAACCGGCCGGGCGCCTTTCGAGGTATTAAAGGAAATCCGCACGCTGCTTGGAACTGAGGCGCAGCTGCATGTACAGGCGGTTGCAAAGGATGCAGCCGGAATGGTGAAAGATGCGCATCGGATCGTAACGGAACTGCCAGGCAATACCTTTGTGAAGATTCCTGCGGTCCAGGAGGGTTTCAAGGCCATGAAGCAGCTGAAAAAGGATGGCATAGCGACGACGGCTACGGCCATCTACACGCCGCTGCAGGGTTTTTTGGCCGGGAAGTGCGGCGCAGCCTATGCAGCGCCTTATATCAACCGTATCGATAATATGGGCTATGATGGATTGGGTGTTGCACGAGCCATCCATGATATTTTCCAGCAAAATGGCCTTTCCACCAAACTGCTGGCAGCCAGCTTCAAAAATTCCCAGCAGGTTCTGGAGCTTTGTAAATACGGGGTTGGTGCGGCTACTGTCGCACCGTCTGTCATTGAGGGCTTTGTGAAGAATGCGGCGATTGACGCGGCGGCGCAGGTGTTTGTGGAAGATTTCCAAAAGCTCACGGGCAAGTCGGCTATGCATGTGCTTTGATGATACGGCAGACCAACAGCGGA
The DNA here is from genome assembly GCA_964520975.1 of uncultured Selenomonadaceae bacterium. Lineage (GTDB taxonomy): Bacteria > Bacillota > Negativicutes > Selenomonadales > Selenomonadaceae > CAZFPA01. The sequence continues at coordinate 5,178 of CAZFPA010000068.1, forward strand.
AAGGGGAGGAAATAAAATGGAGAACAGAGAGCATTTTGGGGCACTGACGGAACGTATGCAGGCGTTTCGGGAAGCGGTCCTTGATGAAAAACCCTATATTGATGCAGAGCGTGCCCTGTTGGCTACGGAAGCCTATAAGGCGCATCAGAATCAGCCCAATGTGATGAAGCGGGCGCTCATGCTGCAGAATATCCTGGAAAAGATGAGCATCTATATCGAGGATAAGACACGGATCGTTGGCAACCAGGCGACAAAGAATCGCAATGCACCGATCTTTCCGGAGTATACGATGGAGTTCGTCATGAAGGAACTGGATGCCTTTGAGAAACGGGATGGTGATGTATTCTATATCACGGAAAAGACCAAGGAACAGCTCCGTTCGATTGCTCCCTTCTGGGATAACAACAACCTGCGGGCCAGAGGAGAAGCCTTGCTGCCTGATGAGGTCAGCGTATTCATGGAGACCGGTGTGTTCGGCATGGAAGGCAAGCTGAACGCGGGGGATGCCCATCTGGCTGTCAACTATGGGCGACTGCTGTCCGATGGCCTTCGGGGCTATGAGCAGCGGACACGGGAGCGCAAGGACGCACTGGATCTTACGGACCCGGACAGCGTAGATAAATATGTGTTCTATAAAGCCGTGCTCATCGTGATTGAGGCTGTCCATAGGTTTGCCCTCCGTTACGCGGCCCTTGCGGCGGAGCTGGCACAGGCGGAAAAGGACGCGGGACGCCGGGCGGAGCTGGAAGAGATGTCCCGTATCTGCAGCAAGGTTCCCTATGAGGCGGCGGACTCTTTCCCGGAGGCGGTGCAGTCTGTGTGGTTCATCCAGCTCATTCTGCAGATCGAATCCAACGGGCATTCGCTTTCCTATGGCCGGTTTGATCAGTATATGTATCCGTACTATATAAAAGATATCCAGACCGGAAAAATCACGGAAGCAGCGGCGATTGAGCTCTTGACCTGCCTGTGGATCAAGACGATGACCATCAATAAGGTGCGTTCCCAGTCGCATACACTGAGCTCGGCCGGTAGTCCGATGTATCAGAATGTAACGATTGGCGGGCAGACCGCGGAGAAAAAGGACGCGGTAAATGAGCTTTCCTTTGCCGTCCTGCGTTCAGTGGCACAGACCCGGCTTACGCAGCCTAACCTGACCGTGCGCTATCATCGTAATCTCAACAAAGCGTTTTTCGATGAATGCGTTGAGGTCATGAAGCTGGGCTTTGGCATGCCGGCGCTCAATAACGATGAGGTTATCATTCCTTCCTTCATGAACTGGGGTGTCCGGGAGGAGGATGCCTACAATTACAGTGCGATTGGCTGTGTGGAGACCGCGATTCCGGGGAAATGGGGCTATCGCTGCACGGGGATGTCCTATATCAATTTTCCGCGCGTGCTGCTCTGTGCGATGAATGATGGCGTGGATATGACTACGGGCAAGCGATTCACGAAGGGCTATGGCTATTTTACGGAAATGGAATCCTATGATCAGCTGCTGGCGGCCTGGGATCAGACGGTTCGTGAAATGACGCGATACAGCGTCATCGTCGAGAATGCTATTGACAAGGCTTCGGAACGGGATGTACCGGATGTTCTTTGCTCTGCGCTCACGGATGATTGTATTGGCCGCGGCAAAACGATCAAAGAAGGCGGCGCGGTCTATGATTTTATTTCCGGACTGCAGGTGGGCATTGCCAATATGGCCGATTCGCTGGCGGCAATCAAAAAGCTGGTCTTTGAGGAAAAGCGCATTACGGCCCGGCAGCTTTGGGACGCAATACTGGACGACTTTACGTCACCGGAGAATCAGCGCATCCAGCAGCTCTTGCAGGCGGTGCCGAAATACGGTAATGATGATGACTCGGTAGATCAGCTGGTGGTGGAGGCCTATGATTCATATCTGGATGAAATCCGGAAATATCCCAATACCCGCTATCAGCGCGGCCCTATTGGCGGTATCCGTTATGGAGGGACCTCTTCGATTTCGGCGAATGTCGGACAGGGGATGGGGACGATGGCGACACCCGATGGCCGTAAGGCGCATGAGCCGCTGGCAGAGGGCTGTTCGCCGGCACATAATTCAGACAAGAATGGCCCGACAGCAGTGTTCAAGTCGGTAGCCAAGCTGCCAACCGAAAAGATCACGGGCGGCGTACTGCTGAATCAGAAGATGACACCCATGATGCTGGCAAACGAGGAGAACAAGCAGAAGCTGGAGCTGCTCATTGCGACCTTTTTCAATCGGCTGCACGGCTACCATGTGCAGTATAATATCGTATCACGGGAGACGCTGCTGGATGCCCAGGCTCATCCGGAAAAGCACAAGGATCTCATTGTGCGGGTAGCCGGCTACAGCGCTTTTTTCAATGTACTGTCCAAGGCCACGCAGGATGATATCATCGGTCGGACGGAGCAGTCTCTGTAATAGCTGAATCAAGCAGGTGGAAAAGCATAAAGTTGCTGCCGCCTGCTTTTTTGTTTTGCCGGCAGCAGTACAAGGCGAAACCAATGTCCCCGCCTTCGCTGCGCGGTGCAGCTGGTCCCTTGTGGGAAACACGGATTGGAATAAGTTTACGTTGCTAAAATTTGAATGATGGCGTTATAATTTAAGTGAGATAGAAATTTCTGACAGCAGGGGGACAGGCTTATGTCTGAGGCCATTGATATAGCGATTTATAAGGATATTTTTTCCTGCGAGAATATTGGAATCATCGTTTGGGACCTGGCAACGGATGCGGTCCTCTATGATGAAACTCTGGAGAAAATCCTGGGGGATGCTGTGCAAAAGGAGCATTTTTCCCAGGTGCTGATGAACCGGGTCCGTGTGCATCCCAACGATCATCATCTGCTGCTGGAACTGCTGGCGTTCCTGAGCCGCACCCATAAGGAATATCGGGACAGCAAATGCAGCATGGTCTTTGAATATCGGATGCTGGGGACGGATGGGGTATACCACTGGTTCCATTTACGGCAGCTTGTCTATTTCAAGGGAGACTATCCCTATAAGGCGGTAGGTGTTCTGCGTAATACCGATGAGGAACGGCGCCAGCAGGAGGAACTGCGGAATCGGGCCGAGCGCGACCCGATGACCGGTCTGTATAACAAGGAACGGGTCCGGGAGTTGATCGAGGCAGCTTTGCAGGTAGCCGATACGGAAAATGCGCTGCTCGTACTGGATATGGATGGCTTTAAACAGGTAAACGATCAGCTTGGCCATTTAGCAGGGGACGCGGTCATATCGGATATGGCGCTGAGCCTGCAGGAGGTGTTTCGCCGGACGGATATCCTGGGGCGTATCGGCGGGGATGAATTTGTCGTTCTTGTACGTGATACGGTAGGGGATACAGCCTTTATCATGGATCGCTGTGATCAGCTGCGGAAGCTGCTGCGCAGAAGTTTCACACAGGGAAAAAAGGAGATTCATGTCACCGGCAGCATCGGCATTGCTTTGGCTCCGCAGGATGGAACTACCTATGCGGCGTTGTTTGCCTGTGCGGATGCTGCGCTCTATCGGGCAAAAAGGCTCGGGCGTGATACACAGGTCTTTTATGAGCCGCATTTCGAGAATTCTCAGGAAGCGCGGGTGCTGGCTGGGATTGAGCCGGGCGCGGAAAGCGCTTTGCTGGAACATCCGGTAGAATATATTTTTCAGATGCTGTATGAGACAAAGGATGCAGATATTACGGTTAAGCTGCTCCTGGAGATATTTGCAAAATATTTCCATGTGCATCGGGTGTATATTTATCAGATGTTTGAGGAGAATTATTGGTCGCAGTGTATTTTTGAATGGCGCGCGG
>CAZFPA010000069.1:0-8933 GCA_964520975.1 uncultured Selenomonadaceae bacterium
CGTTGATGCGCGAAACAAGTTCAGGTGTAATCATGGAATACGTATTCACTCCTAGAAATGTGATGTTTCTTATATTATATAAGATGGGGATTGAAAAAGACAGAGGAGAATTGAAATTAGTTGCAGAAATTATGTAGAAAAAGCAGAAGATGGAGGAGATTTTCTTTGGGCGGGCTATTGGTTTTTAGGAGAATCATGTTATAATGAATATGCTAATTTGTGTTTATGTATTGGTTTGATGTTTACACAACAGGCTAAAAAACAATTGAACGGGGAGAATATGTAAATGAAACTTGTGGTTACGATTGTCGGCAAAGACCGTGTGGGTATCATTGCTATGGTTAGCAATATTTTAGCGGAAAACAATGTGAATATCCTGAACATTAACCAGAATATCATGGACGGTTTTTTCAATATGGTCATGGTTGCAGAAATGGGCGACAGCAAGATCAAATTGGCTGAGCTGCAAAAGCTTTTGCATGAAAAGGGCGAGGAAATCAACCTGGATATCAAGGCGCAGCACCAGGAAATCTTTAACGTCATGCATAAAATTTGACAGCAGCGGAGGTTTTTTTCAGTGATAACAATCGATGATATATTAGAAACAAACCGGATGATAACGGAGAACAAGCTCGATGTGCGGACAATCACCATGGGCATATCCCTCCGTGATTGTGCACATCCGAATATTACGCAGTTCTGCCAGAATGTCTACGACAAGATCACGCGCTCAGCCGAGTTCCTGGTCAAAACGGGCGAGGACATTGAGGCTGAATACGGTATTCCTATCATCCATAAACGCGTATCGGTCACGCCGATTGCGATTGCGGCTGAGGCCTGCAAGACGGACACCTATGTGCCGGTAGCTGAGGCCATGGACCGGGCTGCCCGGGAGATCGGCATCAATTTCATTGGCGGCTTCTCTGCACTTGTTGAAAAGGGCTATACGGCTGGCGATCATACGCTGATCAATTCCATTCCGCAGGCACTGGCGACGACGGAGCTCGTCTGCTCTTCGGTCAATCTTGGCTCGACCAAGGCCGGTATCAATATGGATTGCGTGCGGGAGATGGGCGAGGTCATCAAGCGCACGGCGGAGCTGACCCGGGATCGGGAGGCTATTGGCTGTGCGAAGCTCGTGGTGTTTTCGAATGCGCCGGGCGACAATCCGTTCATGGCGGGAGCCTTCCATGGCGTGAGCGAGGCTGAGAAGGTCGTGAGTGTCGGCGTCAGCGGGCCGGGGGTTGTGAAGCATGCCCTTGAGGATCTCAAGGGAGCGGATTTCACCGAAGTGGCGGAAACTATCAAGAAGACGGCCTTCAAGATCACGAGAGTAGGGCAGCTGGTGGCCCGCGAGGCTTCGAAGCGCCTGGGCGTGCCGTTTGGTATCATCGATCTTTCGCTGGCACCGACGCCGGCGGTCGGCGACAGCGTGGCGCATATCCTGGAGGAAATGGGGCTGGAGAGCTGTGGAGCACCGGGGACGACGGCAGCGCTGGCGTTGCTGAATGACGCGGTAAAGAAGGGCGGTCTTATGGCCTCTTCACATGTAGGCGGTCTGAGCGGGGCGTTCATTCCCGTCAGCGAGGATGCCGGCATGATCAATGCCGTAGCCCGTGGCAGCCTTTCGATTGAAAAGCTTGAGGCCATGACCTGTGTATGCTCCGTTGGTCTGGATATGATTGCCATTGCCGGGGATACATCGGCTTCGACGATTTCTGGCATCATTGCGGATGAGGCGGCTATCGGTATGATTAACAACAAGACGACAGCAGTGCGTGTGATTCCGGTACCGGGCAAGAAGGTCGGCGACAGCGTGGAGTTTGGCGGTCTGCTGGGGTATTGCCCGATTGTTCCGGTCAAGAACGAATACAGTTCAGCGGCGTTTATTGCCCGTGGCGGCCGTATTCCGGCACCAATCCGGAGCCTGACAAACTGATTGTATAGAAAACAGAGGAGCCGCTTGCGGCTCCTTCTTTGTACGAGGTGATATGATGCGGATTACGAAAAAGATAAAGGAACAGATGATTGCGATTCTCGAAGAGGTCTATCGGGACACGAAGCCGGCGCTTATTTTTCGCAATCCCTTTGAACTGCTCATTGCGGTGATTTTATCGGCGCAGTGTACGGATAAACGGGTCAATGTGACGACAGCGCGGCTGTTCCAAAAGGCTGCTACACCGGCAGCCATTGCGGCTATGGGCTTGCCGGCACTGGAGGAGGAAATCCGCGACTGTGGGCTCTTCCGTAATAAAGCCAAAAATATCATGGCGGCCTGCATGATTCTCGAACGTGACTTTGCCGGAGAGGTCCCTGAGGATTTTGATACATTGCTGCAGCTGCCAGGCGTGGGCCGTAAGACCGCTAACGTAGTGACGAGCATTGCGTTCAATCGGCCGGCGATCGCTGTTGATACGCATGTATTCCGGGTTGCGAACCGTCTGAAGCTGGCGGTGGGAGAAACGCCGCTGGAGGTTGAGCTGGGACTGCAGAAGGCCATACCAAAGGAAAAATGGTCGGCGGCACATCATTGGCTCATCTGGCATGGCCGGCGGGTCTGCAAGTCACGGGCTCCCCGTTGTGAGGAATGTCCGCTTCAGGATCTCTGTCCGAGCAAGGGCAAAGAATAAAGCTTGCATAAAAATGTAGTGTTGGTGTATAATTATGCCAAAGAGGTGAGAGCATGATTTATAGGAAACCGACATTTTCGGATATTGAAGCGATTTACGATCTGGTGAATCATTATGCCAACGATGGTATCATGCTGGCCAGATCGCGCAATACACTGTATGAAACGCTGCGGGATATGATCGTAGCGGAAGAGGATGGAAAGATCGTCGGCGTCGGCGGTCTGCATATTATTTGGGATGAACTGGCAGAAGTCCGCTCAATGGCCGTCTCGCCGGCCGTCGTGCGGCAGGGAATCGGTGCTGAGATCGTCCGCCGTCTGCTCGAAGAGGGGCGGGTCCTTGGTGTGCAGCAGTTCTTCACCCTGACCTACAAGCCGGATTTTTTCAAGTCGCTGGGCTTTCAGGAGATTACGAAGGATGAGCTGCCGCATAAGGTTTGGAAGGATTGCATTGAATGCCCGAAATTCCCAAATTGTGATGAGGTGGCCTTGCTGCTCAAGGCATGAACGGAAAAGAGGCGCCTGGCGTCTCTTTTTTTGTTTGCAGTGCGGCGGGGACTGCGGTATAATCGTATGGAATGAATTTTTCAATTATTTCGTAAAGGACAGGTCTTATTATGCGGAAAATCAAGGAAGAAATCGATGCTTTGCAGGCTGAGATACGGGCCCATCGAAACTTATCGGGGACGGAGCAGCTGCAGCTCGAACAATATTATCTCGTGGGGCTGACCTATGCGTCGAATGCGCTGTCCGGCAGTGCATTGACACTGGCAGAAACGCAGCGTCTGCTGGAGGATGAGCTTACACCGGCCGGCAAGCCGGTCAAGGATACTCTGGCAGCGCTGGGGCATCGTGATGCCTGTAAGTACATGTTTTCTCTTGCGGGGGAAGATATGGTTACGGAGGAGCAGGTCCGGGCCATTCATCACCGGCTGGTCCGTCTTACGAGCCCGGAGACGGCAGGCTGCTATCGGCAGCAGAAGATCTTTATCAGCGGCTCGGTGTATCCGGCGGCTGCACCCGAAAAGATACCGGCACTCATGGCGAATCTGCTGCGTCATTTGCAGCGGGAACGGGCAGAGATGCATCCGGTGACCTTTGCGGCCAAGCTGCACAAGAAGTTTATGTATATCCATCCGTTCAGCAGCGGCAATGCGCGTACCGCCCGGCTGCTGATGAACCTTTCTTTGCTGCAGGCGGGATTTCCGCCGCTGGTGCTGCCGCCGTCCTGCCGGGCCGAATATATGGCCAAGCTGGAAAAGGCGCATAAGACGCCGTACGTTTTTGCGGAATTCATCGCGGGGCAGGTACTGCGGGCACAGCAGGATTATCTGCGTCTGCTGAAATAAAAGTAATAAAAATTTACTACAGAGGTTGACAAAAAACAGTCAAAATGCTATAGTAACACTCAACAGGAATAAATGCGAAGATCGGGAGAAGTAAATGGTCCAGTCTTTCAGAGAGCTGCGGGGAGGTGCGACGCAGCAGAGGAAGCCATTGAAATACACTCGTGAGCAGCAGGCTGAATAAGAGTAGGCCGTGCCGGATTGCCACCGTTATCAGAGGCTAGAGTATGTTAGTACTCGAAAAGAGTGGCTTGCTTTCAGCAAGCAGGGTGGTACCACGGGCTATTAGCTCGTCCCTGTAGAGGGGGCGGGCTTTTTTTGTACCTGTTTTTAAAAATTTGCATTTGAGAGGGAGAATGAACTATGATTATAGTAATGAATCCAACATCAACTCCGGAGAATTTAGAGAAGGTACAGCAGAAAATCGTGAGCATGGGGCTGTCTTACCATCTGTCCAAGGGAGAATCGCGCACCATCGTGGGTGTTATCGGCGATAAAAAGGTGATTGCGGATTTGCAAATGAATTCGTTTGAGGGTGTGGAAAAAACAGTGAGAATAACGGAAAAATACAAGCTGGTGAGCCGGGAGTTCAAGCCGGACAACACCATTGTAGACGTAGGCGGTGTGAAGATCGGCGGAACGGTCCCGGTCGTCATGGCGGGCCCTTGCGCGGTGGAGAGTATGGAACAGCTGCTGGAGGCTGCCCGTGTGGTAAAGGCTGGTGGTGCGCAGTTCCTGCGTGGCGGTGCGTTCAAGCCGCGGACCTCTCCCTATGATTTCCAGGGGCTGGCGGAAGAAGGACTGCAGATGCTGCGCAAGGCCGGTGATGAGACGGGCCTCAAGGTGGTTACGGAGATTGTGGATGTGAATGCGGTTGACCTCATCTGCAAGTATGCGGATGTTTTACAGGTAGGGGCACGGAATATGCAGAATTTCCAGCTGCTCAAGGCCGTGGGCAAGGCAAAGAAGCCGGTACTGTTAAAGCGTGGTCTTTCCGCAACGATTACGGAATGGCTCAATGCGGCGGAGTACATCATGAGTGAGGGCAATGACGATGTCATTTTCTGTGAGCGCGGTATCCGGACCTATGAGACCTTCACGAGAAATACACTGGATCTCAGTGCGGTTGCGGCTATCAAGGAGCTCTCACATCTTCCGGTCATCGTAGATCCAAGCCATGGAACCGGGCGCTGGCAGATGGTACGGCCGATGGCCCGGGCCGCGATTGCAGCCGGGGCAGATGGCCTCATGATCGAGGTGCATCCGCATCCGGAAATGGCGCTGTCCGATGGTGATCAGTCGCTGACGCCGGAGAATTTCCGCGAGCTCATGGATGAGGTCCATCGCATCGCGGCTGTCATGGGGAGAGCGTAAATGGCAAAACTGCAACTGGCAATCATTGGCGTAGGCCTGATCGGCGGTTCCCTTGGGCTTTGCCTCAAGGACCGCCTGGGGGACGATATATACATTACGGGCCTGTCCCGTACGGAAAGCTCGATGAGCGCAGCACTGCTGCGCGGCGCGGTGGACATGGCCTCGGCCGATCTGGAGGCGGTCGTCAGCGATGCGGATATCATTTTTCTGAGTCCGCCTGTGCTGCAGATCGTTCCGATGGTTGAGCGCATGCTGCCTTATCTGAAGAAGGGAGCAATCCTCACGGATGCCGGCAGTACCAAGCAATATGTCTGGGAGCATCTGAAGAAAATCCTGCCGCCGGATATTTACTACGTGTCGGGGCATCCGATGACCGGCAAGGAAAAAAGCGGTGTGCAGGCTGCTGATAAGGATCTCTTTGTAAACAAATGCTATGTGATCGTCGAGGATACGGGGGCGCCGCCCGAGGTACTGGAGCGGGTGGTTTCCCTGCTGCGACTCACGGGAGCAAATCTCACCACGCTGGATATCGCGAAGCATGATCGCTGTGCCTCGGTCATCAGCCATGTGCCGCATGTGGCGGCAGCGGCACTGGTCACTTTGCTGAACCGCAGCCAGGGGGATATGGATTCCTGCCTGAAACTGGCTGGCGGCGGTTTTAAAGATACAACCCGTATTGCTTCTTCAAACTCGGATATGTGGGCGGATATCTGCATGACGAACCCGGAGGCCATCACTGGTCATCTGCGGGCTCTTCAGGGAATCCTTGGCGAGGTGATTGAAGCAATCGAGCAGGGCGACCGGCCGGGTATCTACAATTATTTTGCCGCGGCGAAGAAACGCCGGGATCAGATTCTGGATAAGACCGAAAAGATGTTTGAAATCTGAGGTATCTGTGCCTCCTTGTGATACGAAGATATTCTCTTGAGGGAAAACGCTGTTTAGAAGGATTTCGCGTTGCGAAATCCTGAGTAATAGCGTTATAATAGAGGATATGAGTTCGAAATGGGGTAAACAGCAGAATGAACATCAAGTTGGAAGATCTGGTCAATGCGCTCGAGCGCTCGGATGAGCTGCAGAGCTGTGTAGATATAGAAAACGGGCGGGTACTCTCCATGGGCGATGGATTCGCGGAGAATCCTGCCGGGCGGGAACAGTCGGAGGAAGAACGTCTTGCCGAGGTGTTTTCGGTTGAGGATGATTGGCAGCGCTATATTGTTTTGCCGGATATCTACGATGAGCTGCGCGGCTTCATGCGGGATTTTGCCGCAGCTGCTGCTGGGCGCGAGGTGCTGCTTTCTGCCCTTTCGGGCCAGGGCGGTGTCTGCAGGTTTGAGCGGCAGCTGCGCCAGCTGGCATTGCAGGCCGAGTGGGAGAAATATCGCCGGGAACGCCTTTGGGAGCTGGCGCGTGACTGGTGCGATGAAAACGCTATTGAATATGAGGAATAAGAAGCGCAGGGCCACCCTTGGGGGGATGGCTCTGTGTTTTGATGTTTACGGGAGGGTCTCTTTTGGAAGTTGATATCAGTAAAAAGGTAAATTATTTTATAAAATATGGTGTGGTCGCATTGGTGATCCTGGCGGTAGTGTGCTCAGGCGCGGTCTGGTTTTTTTATCATCATCAGACGGGCTTCACGGTACGGGATGCGCAGATCAGCAGCTCGATGATCGGGACGAAGACCCGGGCAGCCGGTACCGTAGAGGCGGTGCTTGTCGCTGACGGAGACAGGGTAGAGGCTGGTGATGTGATTGCCCGCATCAAGGTCAATGTGACGGATGAGCAGATTGAGCAGCTCGAAAAGACGGTAGAGCTTTCCAAAAGAAATCTTGCCGAGGTTCAAAAAGGCATGACTGTGGCACAGGCAGTGCCGTCAGCGGCGCCAGTGGGCGGCGGGGCGTCGCAGGCCGAGGTTTCTGCGGCAGCGAAACGTCTGGATCGTATGAATCAGCTTTATGATATGGGGGCAATCAGCGCTGTTAAGCGTGATGAGGCTGAGGCGGCATATCAGTCTGCTGTAGCGGCTGCCTCGTCGGCACCCTCGGTGAGTGCGCCTTCTTATCACACGGTTACGCAGCCGAGCAGTCCGGAGGTCATCAAGAATGCCGAGCTGCAGGTAAAGCAGGCGGAAGCAGCCCTGGAAAATGCGAAAAAAGCCTCGGAGGCTACGGAGATCACCGCGCCGGCTGCGGGGACGGTATATCTTTCTGATATAAAGGAAGGAACGGAGGTCAAGGCGGGGCAGACAATCGCCAATATCGGTGATGCGGGCAATCTCTGGCTTGAGGCCTATATCAATCCGGCGCAGAAAGCAAAGGTACGGCTTGGGCAGTTTGTATCCTATAAGATCGGCAATACCAAGCTGCAGGGAACGGTAACGGATATCATCGATCCTATGTCGGAGGACAGTACGGCAGCCTCCGGTTCGGGGGATTCCTCAGCGGGTGCCTCTGCAGCGGCCAATACCGAAGGCGTCAAGCCGACAACGGCGCATCCGGATAAAATTACCGTGAAGATATCCTTGCCGGCCAATGGGACCAAGGATATCAAGCCGGGGCAGAAGGCTGATGTACAGTTTGCCGGTGAGTAAGGCTATGAATGGTTACTGGGCAGTGCACATCCCCGGATGGGGGTGTGCACTGCCTTTTCGTATACTGGAAAAATCCGTCCTGCCCGTCCAAAAGAGAACGGATTTTTTATGTATACATAAAAAAACACTAGACAAAATCAGCGCGGATATGCTATGATATGACCTGTAAGAAAGCTATAGAACATGGCGATGTTGCCATATGATGCGTCAGGACAAATATCTGATATTTGGAGGCCTGTTGTTGTCATATGGTTTTTTTGTTGCCAAAAACAGCATCTCATGAAAAATAATGAAAAGGTGGTACACAAAATGGATGAATTATTGTATGTGATCCCAGCAAACTCCCCGAAGGAAAAAGTAGTTTCTCTGTTGAAGGAACATCCGGAAATCAAGTTCGTTTCCCTGGTAGGTGTTGACCTCGCGGGTAATGATACCGATGAAAAGATTCCGATGCGTATTTTCCTCAAGGATATGGATGATTTCTACACGGGCTCGGCTGTCCAGACGGATGGTTCCTCTGTTGTGCTCACCGGCATCGCTGTACTCAACAACGCCAAGGTAGATATGCCGATTGATCCGAGTGTCAATTGGTTCGTAGATTATAATTTCGAGCATTTTGATGAAGAGACCGAGCGCCCGGTAGGTACCCTGCGTATTCCGGCATTCCTCATCCATGAAGGCAAGCGCGTGGATTCCCGTGCGGTTCTCAAGGATACGCTCGATTATGTAAAAAAGGAACTGATGGATATCTTCCAGAAGCATCCGACGCTTTCCGGCCTGGAGCATATCAATGGCAAGGATGTAGCAGACATCCAGTTCACATCGGCTACGGAGCTCGAGTTCTGGGTAAAGACGCCGCTGGAAGAGGCAGATATCGAAGAGATGTCCGCTTCTCAGGTTCTGCAGGAGCAGTATTGGCAGCGTACGCATGGAGCAGTCCGCACGGCGCTGGAGCAGGCAGTTCTCATTGTTGACAGATATGGCCTGGGCGTAG
>CAZFPA010000070.1:0-8832 GCA_964520975.1 uncultured Selenomonadaceae bacterium
TAAGGTTGAAGGCGGTCTCGACGCAGCTTATTGATTCTCCCTTTACGGACAAAGGCCGGTCTCTTGCGAGACCGGCCTTTTTTGGCTCTTACCTCGGAACAGGATGTATCCCGCCTCGTTCATACAAAAAATGCGATGCCCGCAGGCACCGCATTTTCCATTTTCATGATGTACCGGTCCGATCAGTGAATAGCCTTTTTCTTGAAGCGTCCGCCCACGATATCGTGTACCGGATTGATGCTTACGAAAGCATTCTCGTCCTTGTCGAGCGCGATCTGCTTGAGCTTGTCCACCTCAAGACGCGTGACTACGCAATAGACGATTTTCTTCGCATCGCCCGTGTAGCCGCCCTCACCATGCAGCAGCGTCACACCACGTCCGAGACGATCCATGAGCGCCGAGGCGATCTCTTCATGAGAATCCGTCACGATCATGACGGCATACGATTCATCGAGTCCCTTGATGACCACATCGATCATCTTCGAAATCACGAAATACGCGACGAGGGAGTACATGGCCTTGTCCCACCCGAATACGAGCCCCGCACTCGAGAGGATGAACAGGTTGAAGAACATCACGACCTCGCCCACCGAGAACGTCATGCGCTTATCAAGGATGATAGCCACGATTTCCGTGCCATCGAGCGAGCCACCGTTGCGGATGATCATGCCGACGCCGGTCCCGGTTACGATGCCGCCAAAAATCGCCGCGAGGAAGAAATCATCGGTAATCCGGGCAATCGGCTCGAAATACGAGGTCCAAACGGACAGGCAGCAGATGGCAAACGCCGTCGATATAGCAAAGGTGCGCCCGATCTGCTTATATCCCAGATACAGGAAAGGCAGATTCAACAGCAGGATGAACATGCCAAGCGGATAGTCCGTGATAGCACTGAGCATGATGGAGATACCGACCACGCCGCCATCGATGATATTATTTGGTACGAGGAAGATTTCCAGCCCGACAGCGGTGATGATTGCACCAATGAAGAGCAGCAGGTATTTTCGCACATAGGCGCGCATGCGACGGCGACGGAGCATCTGCCGTTTTTCTTCAGCAGCCGCCGCCTGATCTGCAGTTTCCAAAACTGCGATATCCTTCATAAAATTCCTCTTTTCTATTTTATTGATACTTTTATTATAACGCCATTGTTCAAGATTCTGCAACGCGGAATCCTTCCAGGCAGCATTCCCACGATGTACCAGCTTCGCGCCGCACCAAAGCGGGAGAGCCCTGCACGCCTGTCGTCAAAGACGTTTGCGCCCATTATCTGCTGAAAAGGCCGTGATACAGCCTTGCCTGGCGACAAGGTTTAATCGTTTATGATTGACTTTAATTATTTTTAATTGTTTTTGCCAAAATTTGATTGACTTTGATTGAGTTTGGCAGTATTATATCCATAAGAAAGGTTGTGACCGCTTATGTTGACAGAAGAACGCTATGCGACCATCCTGAGAATACTCGCAGAAAAAAGAGCCGTCACGGTACTGGATCTGACCCGGGTGCTTGGCATATCCGAATCCACCGTGCGCCGTGATCTCACGGCACTCCATAAGAGCGGCCGTCTCTATAAGGTATATGGCGGTGCCACCGCTGTTGATACGAACTACAGTACGAGAGAAGAGGACGTCTCCACCAAAAGCGATCTCTTCAAGGATGAGAAGCTCAGCATCGCCCAAAAGGCAGCATCGCTCGTATCGCGCGGCGATTTCGTCTATCTGGATGCCGGAACTACTACGTTCTGCATGATTGATTTTCTCACGGAAAAGAATGCCACCTATGTGACCAACGGCATTGCTCACGCCTCGCACCTCGCGGAACGCGGCTTCAAGGTATTCATCATCGGCGGGCAGCTCAAGTCCACGACAGAAGCTGTCATCGGCGCGGCAGCCCTCGACAATATCCGCAGCTACAATTTCACCAAGGGCTTCTTCGGAACCAATGGCATCAGCCGGGTCTCCGGCTTCTCGACCCCGGATTCCAGCGAGGGCCTCGTAAAGGCCGAGGCGCTCACGCGCTGCCGCAAAGCCTTCGTACTCGCTGACAATTCGAAGTTCAACAAGATTTCACCGATTACCTTCGCAAATATTTCCTGCGCGACGATTCTTACCGATAAGCTCACCGATCGGAAGTATCGCGACTACACTACTATCATCGAGGTGGATAAAGAATGATCTATACTGTAACCTTCAACCCATCCCTGGACTACATCGTCCGGCTGGACAGCTTCACTGCCGGTGCCATCAACCGCACGAAATACGAGCAGGTGCTCGGCGGCGGCAAGGGCATCAATGTTTCCATTGTATTGCACAATCTCGGCGTTGAAAGCACGGCGCTGGGCTTTACCGCTGGCTTTACCGGTCAGGAAATCGAGCGCCAGCTCCAGAGCTTTGGCTGCACCTCCGATTTCATCCATCTGCCGCTGGGCTTTTCCCGCATCAACGTAAAGGTCAAGGCCGGCGAAGAGACGGAAATCAACGGACAGGGACCGGAAATCACCGATGAGGCACTGGCCGAGCTCTTCACGAAACTCAGCCAGCTCAAATCCGGCGATACACTCGTACTGGCCGGCAGCATTCCGAAATCCATGCCGGATGATATCTATGAGCGCATCATGGCGAGCCTGGAGAAGAAGGACATCCGCATTGTTGTCGATGCCACCTGCCGCCTGCTGCTCAACGTGCTCAAGTACCATCCGTTCCTCATCAAGCCGAATAACCATGAACTGGGCGAGATGTTCGGCGTCGAGCTGCACGGTGCGGAGGAAATCCTCACCTATGCGCGCAAGCTGCAGGACAAGGGCGCGCGCAACGTGCTCATCTCGATGGCCGGCGACGGTGCCATCCTGCTCACGGAATCCGGCGAGATCTTCCAGTGCCCGGCACCAAAAGGAACCCTCGTAAACTCCGTTGGCGCAGGCGATTCCATGGTCGCTGGCTTCATTACCGGCTACATGGGCAGCGGCTCCTACGAAAAAGCCTTCTATATGGGCGTTGCCACCGGCAGCGCATCGGCCTTCTCGGAAAACCTCGCCACACGGCCTGAGGTCGAGGCACTGCTGCGGACCATCGCCTGACGGTCCACTTCTTTAAGGGAATCCATATCATATTATTTCATATATAAAGGAGAGAACTTATTATGCGTATCACTGAGCTGCTCAAAAGCAGCAGCATTGCTCTGCATGCTGCCCCTGCCGACAAACAGTCGGCCATCCGCCAGCTCGCGGATCTCATGGAAACTTCCGGAAATCTGTCTGACAAGGAAACCTATATCCAGGACGTGCTCACCCGTGAAGCCGCCGGCTCCACAGGACTGGGAGACGGCATTGCCACCCCGCACGCCAAGAGCAAGGGCGTACGCGCTGCCGGACTTTCCGCCATGACGGTTCCCGGCGGTGTCGGCTTCGATTCCCTCGATGGCAAGCCCGCCCGCATTTTCTTCATGATTGCGGCCCCGGATGCTGCCAATGACCTGCATCTGCAGGTGCTGAGCAAGCTGGCGACACTCATCATGGATGACGATTTCAAAGAAGCCCTCATCAAGGCGCAGTCGGTCGAGGAATTCCTCAAGCTCGTCGATGATAAGGAAGATGGTCGTTTCCAGGCAGCATCGGCTGCTGCCACGGTTGCCTCCTCCGACAAGAAAATTCTGGCTGTCACGGCCTGCCCGACCGGCATCGCGCATACCTTCATGGCGGCCGAAAGCCTTGAACAGCATGCCAAAAAGCGCGGCATCTCCATCAAGGTGGAGACGAACGGCTCTGGCGGCGCCAAGAATGTGCTCACCGCACAGGAAATCGCCGAAGCAGCCTGCATCATCGTCGCCGCTGATAAGAATGTAGCGATGGCCCGCTTTGACGGCAAACCGGTCATCCGCACCAAGGTTGCCAACGGCATCAACAAGGCCGATGCACTGCTGGATGAAGCACTGAGCGGCCAGGCTCCTATTTATCATCACACTGGAACCGATACCGACGCCGGCGCGGCGTTCAATGATGATAGCGAAAGTACCGTCCGCAAGATCTACAAGCACCTCATGAACGGCGTTTCCCACATGCTGCCGTTCGTTATCGGCGGTGGTATTCTCATCGCGCTGGCCTTCCTCTTCGATGTTTACGATCCGGCCAATCCGGGCAACTTCGGTTCCAATACGCCGTTGGCCGCCTTCCTGAAGGGTGTCGGCGGTGCCTCCTTCGGCTTCATGCTGCCGGTGCTCGCAGGCTTCATCGCCATGAGCATCGCGGACCGTCCGGGCCTGGCTGTCGGCTTCGTCGGCGGCGCACTTGCCAATCAGGGCGGCTCCGGCTTCCTCGGCGCACTGCTCGCAGGCTTTGCAGCCGGCTACATCGTCCTTGGCCTCAAAAAGCTCTTCTCCGGCCTGCCCCATTCCCTCGAGGGTATCAAGCCTGTCCTGCTCTATCCGCTGCTCGGCGTATTCCTCATGGGCGTGATCATCACCTTCATCATCAATCCGCCAGTAGCTGGCATCAATACCTGGATGATGGATACACTCAAGAACATGGACACCAGCAGCCGTATCCTCATCGGCATTCTCTTCGGCGGCATGATGGCCGTTGATATGGGCGGCCCGGTAAACAAGGCAGCCTACGTTGTCGGCACAGGTGCCCTCGCGAGCGGCGAATTCGGCGTCATGGCCTCCGTCATGGCCGGCGGCATGGTTCCGCCGATTGCCATCGCACTCTGCACAACCTTCTTCGGCAACCGCTTCACGGAAAGCGAGCGTAAATCCGGTATCACCAACTACATCATGGGCCTCTCCTTCATCACGGAGGGCGCCATCCCGTTTGCGGCAGCTGATCCGATCCGCGTGATTCCGTCCTGTATCCTCGGCTCCGCAACCGCCGGTGCTCTCTCCATGGCCTTTGGCTGCACCCTGCGGGCTCCGCATGGCGGCATCTTCGTCGTACCGACCATCGGCAACCCGCTCATGTACCTCGCAGCCATCCTCATCGGCGCGGTAGTCGGCTGCATTGCGCTGGCCGTACTCAAAAAACCGCTGAAGGAAGACTGAGTTCCGACCTGGAAATTGTAGTTTTCCCCATAAACACAATACAGTTACTTCATGTTTTCTTCCCCTTAAGCGTAGCAGCATTCTTGCTGCTGCGCTTTTTTACGCGCGAAAAAACCGCCAGCCAATTGGCTGACGGTCGGTTAATCCACATCTACGCTGATGATGCCATCGAGGCGCTTTACGGCCTCCACGACGACTACGCTTTTTACACTATGGCGGTTGTAGAGCTGCAGATCGATATAGATGATATCCTCATCACCATCCTCGAGCACGCGTTCATCCTCGTCCGCCCGGACCTTCACGCCCTTGACCTTGAGCTGCATATCCTCCAGGCACTCGCTGATATGTACGAGCTGCCCCGGCTTGTCGACCGTATGGATGGACAGCCGAAGATTTTTTTCATGCGTCACCCATTCATCCAGCCGCGACATCGTCCCCAGCGTGATGAATACCAGACCCGCGGTGAAAAGAGCACCGGTGTAATAGCCGCCGCCCACTGCCAGTCCCACACCGGCAACGACCCAGAGACAGGCCGCCGTCGTGAGGCCGGTGACCGTAAGGCCCTCCTTCATGATGGCTCCGGCGCCAAGAAAACCGATACCACTCACCACCTGCGCCGCCAGGCGTGCAGGATCGGCATTTGTATGCCCTTCGACACTCATATAGATGCTCTCGGAAAGCACCATGATCAGACAGGACCCCAGGCAGACCAGGACATTCGTTCGCAGGCCAGCCGATTTATGCCGGGACTGCCGCTCATAGCCAATCACACCACCCAGGACACAGGATAAAGTCAACCGGAGCAGCAGCTCCCATTCTGAAATCGGCCCCATGCTATCCCCTCACTTCCTATTTTCTCCATTGTAAAAGCTTCGCGCCAAAAAAGCAATTCCATTCCGCCGTTATCTTTTAGACAGCACACTTCTCCCGCCAAAGATATCCACTTTTTTTCGGGTATATCCGATGAATTTATCCCCAGTTATCCACTATCCTTTCATTTTTTCTGTGGATAATGTGCATAACTTCGTGTATAACTCAACATATTCGATGGAAATTCATCTTTTTTCCATATTTAGTTACCCCTGCGGGAAATTATCCCACAGCTTCTGTGGATAATTCAATCCTTCCGCCATTGGCAGTAAGGATTCATGATGAGGTTCGAATTATAGTAGCGCTCATTTCCCGAGACCTCGGCTCCGGCCCAACGCGGCATCAAAACGACCTCATTTTGCGACTTTAGCTCTACTTCCGCCACCAGGAGTCCATCATTCGCACCGAGGAATTCATCGACTTCCCAGGTATGGCCGCCCACCTCTTCCAGATAACGCACCTTATCGAGCACAGGTGGTATGCAGAGCGCAAACAGTCCTGGCGCATCCGCGACGGGAATCTCGTACTCAAATTCTGGCCGGCTGATGCCCTCCGTCTTGCCCTTGATTGTCAGAAAGGCCTTGCTGCCCTTCGTCCGCACGCGCACGATGCGCTCCGGCGTGAGGCACAGATAGCCCTGCCGAATCCGGATGCCCTGCTGTGTCGGCTTCCAAAGCTCCCGCTTGACCAGAAATTTTTTCTCGATTTCCATTCCCATGGTATTCCCTCCTGTATGATTCCCTACGGCCGTCAGATGACGGCTACTATTTTCCTATATTTGCATCGGCAATTTCCATATTCTTCTTAACCGCTTCCGGAAATTTATTTCTTCCTATTCTTTACACTTGACAAGGCGCGTATTTTCTTTTATTCTAAACTTGTTACCTTATAAATATGGGGGAAAATATGGATTTGTTATCAGTTCATATTTTTTCGAGCGGAAAGGCAGGTGTATTGCTGCATCGATGTATTGGCTTCCCACGGATTATCGGAAAGCACCGCAGCAGATTTCATGATATTTGACACCGAATTTTTCAGTTTCCCGCAATTGTCATGTATCCGGGACAACGTGACAGAAACAGCAGCGCCAGATACATCCCAATCAAAGAGCTCCCAGGATCTGGCCTTCAAGCAGCAATACCTGCATCAGCTCCAGCAGAAGCTGCATGAAGAAAAAAACACCATGTCCCTTGTAAAACGCACCTCCCTGGAACATACCATCGAGGATCTGCAGCAATCCCTGGCAACTCCTGCCGACAAGATACGGCAGCTGCAGGAAAAGGCCGCAGAATTTCAGCAGCGGGCGGCGAATTTTCCGCCTGACAGCATCGACTACAAAATCATAGCCCAATCCATTGCCGGACTCCGGCGGCACATCGACAAACTCGAACGCGCTGACCTGGAACCCATAATGGAACAGGAAACTCGGGTGAAGAACGGCTCGGATGGCCTGGAATTGTTCGTGGATGAACAACCGAGGACACCGATCCTATGATACCTGAAAAATGCTGGCAGCCAAATGGCTGCCAGCATTTTTAATGGGAAAAAAAGAAAGTCCTCAGCCCAGCAGCATATCCTTCAGCAACAGGACATTGAGCGCCGTGACAAACAGACCGATGGCGGCCAGGACAATGCGCTGCCGCAGATTATTCGCATATTTCCCCATGACCTGTACCGACGAGGTCAGGTAAAGCTGCAGGCCGATTGTGAAGGGCAGCTGCAGGGACAGCGCCATCTGGGAATAGATGAGCCCCTGGAACGGGTCCTGCACGAAAAAGAAAAAGAGCAGTGCGAGCCCATAGGTCAGCAGCACGCCCAGGCGTGAATGACGATCCTTGATATCATAAGGTTCACCGAACATGCCAGCAAAAATACTGCCGCCCGCCATGCCCGCCGTCGTCGTCGAGGAGAGCCCCGACAGCAGCAGCGCGACTGCGAAAAGTACGGCCGCTGAACCGCCGAGGATCGGCCGCAGCATGTCCACTGCCTGCTGCAGGTCCGATACCGCAATTCCATTGGCAAAGAACACGACCGCCGCCACAATGATCATCGCACTGTTGATAGCCCAGCCAATCCCCATGGACAGCAGCGTATCGAGGAACTCATAGCGGAGCTGACGCTGGATGACCGCCTCATTTTCGAGGTTCCACTGGCGGCTCTGGATGACCTCTGAATGCAGAAACAGATTATGCGGCATCACAACGGCTCCCAGCACACTTGTCACCACAACCAGCGCTCCGGTCGGCAGGCCTGGCGTGACCCAGCCCACCGCCGCCTGCGGCCAGTCCGTGGACACCAGGCAGATCTCCGCCAGAAAGGACAGCCCGATGAGCGATACGAATGCAATGATGATCTTTTCCAGCTTGCGATAGGAATTCGACCAGAGCAGCCAGCCACAGAAAACCGCTGTGAAAACCGCGCCAATGGGCAAGGGAAGCCCGAAGAGCATCGAAAGCGCAATGGCTCCGCCCAGGATTTCCGCGAGCGCCGTCGCCGCTGAAGCCAGCACGGCTGATGACAGCAGGAAGCGGCTCCAGCCCGCCGGCAGATATTTTGCCGCGGCCTCTGAGAGACATTCGCCTGTGACGATGCCCAGATGTGCCGCATTATGCTGCAGGATGATGAGCATGATCGTCGACAGCGTGACCATCCAGAGCAGCGTATAGCCGTATTCCGCTCCGGCAGCCATATTCGAAGCCCAGTTGCCCGGATCGATGAAGCCGACCGTGATGAGTATACCAGGTCCGATATATTTCAAAAACTCTCGCGCACTGCGGCGGGTTTCATGACGTATCTTAAGAAGTTTCCACAAATTTTCCATAACAACACCTCTTCTTTCTTATTTTTTTCATATAGTAGCATTATACTTGAAAATTGGTCGAATGGATATTGAAAAATTGCTTGCGAATAAATAATGCTAAATATCTCTAG
>CAZFPA010000071.1:0-8729 GCA_964520975.1 uncultured Selenomonadaceae bacterium
GGAAATGCCTCCCAGCCTCCCCTGGTCGGATAGGCTTTATGCCAGCTAAAAAAATTTTTCTTCTCTTCTTTTTCCTATTGACAAACTAGGAAAGGCGCGCTATGATATAAACATATTAAACCTATATGTTTTAAAAACGCAATTGACAACCAACGACAATTTATGGGAGGTTTTTTCTATGGCAAAGATCTATGACAGCATTACGGAACTCATTGGCAACACACCGCTGCTGCGGGCGAATAACTTCGGCAAAAAGAACGGGCTGGCAGCGAATATCCTCGTCAAGCTCGAGTATTTCAACCCGGCGGGCAGCGTAAAGGACCGCATTGCCAAGGCCATGATTGAAAAAGCGGAAGCCGATGGATTGCTGAACAAGGACTCCGTCATCATCGAGCCTACGAGCGGCAATACGGGCATCGGCCTGGCCAGTGTCGCGGCGGCCCGCGGCTATCGCGCGATCCTTACGATGCCGGAGACCATGAGCGTCGAGCGCCGCAACCTGCTGAAGGCCTATGGCGCCGAAATCGTGCTCACCGATGGCGCGAAGGGCATGAAGGGCGCTATTGCCAAAGCGGAGGAGCTCGCCAAGGAAACCCCGAATGCCTACATTCCGTCCCAGTTCACGAATCCGGCCAATCCGGAAGCCCATAAGGCTACGACGGGCCCGGAGATCTGGCGTGATACCGAGGGCAAGGTCGACTTCTTCATCGCGGGCGTCGGCACCGGCGGCACGCTCTCAGGCACCGGTGAATACCTCAAGTCGCAGAATCCGGCGGTAAAGGTCATCGCTGTCGAACCGGCCACCTCTCCCGTTCTCTCCAAGGGAACGGCGGGCCCGCACAAAATCCAGGGCATCGGCGCCGGCTTCGTGCCGGAAACGCTGAATACCAAAGTCTACGATGAGGTTCTCGCCATCGAGAACGAAGATGCCTTCCTCTACGGCCGCCAGTTCGCCCATGCCGAGGGCATTCTCATCGGCATTTCAGCCGGTGCCGCTCTCGCGGCTGCCGTACAGCTCGCAAAGCGCCCGGAAAACAAGGGCAAGAACATCGTTGTGCTGCTGCCGGATACCGGTGACCGCTATCTCTCTACGGAGCTTTTTGCCGACTGATCTCCCCATTTCCATACGAACGCCAGTCTCTTCGGAGGCTGGCGTTTTTGCTTTGCAGGCGTTTAGCGGACGGTCCACGGCACCCGCAGGGATTTTCAGGGAAAATCCCCGCGAAGCATAGAAAAATCCCCCCAAAGATAGTAGTATAGAAAGTGAAATTTTATTTGTAAGGGCTGGAAAACTATGGATTTTCATTTGCTGCTTTTTTTGCTGGGACGCATGATGCTGCTCATGGGCGCCGCACTCTGCATCCCCTTTGCTGTCTCCCTCTATCAGGCGGAGCCGGCCGCGCTTTCGCTGTCCTTTGCGCTGCCGGCCATCATTGCCGGACTGCTCGGGGCCGCGCTCTCCCTGCCGCACCGTGAGCGCAAACCGCGCCTGGGTGTGCGCGAGGGCGCGCTGTTCATGATGCTCTCCTGGTGCCTGCTGGGCTTTATCGGCATGCTTCCCTACGCACTGTCCGGCCATCTTGGCTGGCTCAATGCCGCCTTTGAAAGCATTGCGGACTTCACCACGACGGGTGCCAGCACCATCCGGGAGACCCTGCCGCCCGCCCTGTCCCTCTGGCGCAGTCTCACACAGTGGATTGGCGGCCTCAACGCCATGGTGCTGCTCATGACGGTCATCCCGCAGGTCAATGGAGGCTTCGGCCTGGGCTTTGCCCTTGAGCACAGCGTCTCCCTGAGCCCGATGCTGAGCCGCATGCGCCGGACAGGCTTCAGCATCGCACTGCTCTACACGGGCATCACGCTTTTTTTCATCGTTCTCTATCGCCTCTGCGGCCTCGATGCCTTTGACGCGATCAACTGGGCGATGGTGACGATTTCAACAAGCGGCAGCTATGAGACGAGCCGCAGCCTTTCGACGGGCTCCTACTCGCTGGAATTCGCGAGCCTGCTCTGCATGCTCGTGGCCTGCGGCAATTTCTTCCTCTACTGGTGCGCGCTGCAGCGGCGCAGCTGGCGCGTTCTCTGGGACAATTCCGAATGCCGCGTGCTGCTGGGCCTGCTGGGGCTCCTCGGCCTGCTCTCGGCACTGCAGCTCTGGCGCCTCGATCTCTATTCGCTGCCGGACAGCCTGCGCGCGGCCTTTTTCCATGTGGTGTCCTTTGCGAGCACTACGGGCTTTGAGACCACCGAGGTCGATGCCTGGCCGGAATTCAATAAATACGTGCTGTTCCTGCTCTCGATCACGGGCGGCTGCATCGGCTCGCCGACCGGCGGCTTCAAGCTGCTGCGCATGATGATCCTCTGCAAGGCCGCGTTCTCCGCCATCGAGCAGACGCTGCATCCCCGCATGGTGCCGCATATCACCATCGACGGCACGACGGTATCCTACAGCGTTGTCTCGAATATCCTGAGTTTTTTCTACCTGTACCTCATGATCTTCTTCCTCTTCGTGCTGCTCATCTCACTCTCCGGCAACGGCATCCTCGAATCCATGGGCATTGCTGCGGCCTGCCTGAGCGGCGTGAGCTCCACGGCCACGCTCTACGGCAGCACGGCTTCCTTTTCGGCTCTGCCGTCGCTCACGAAGATCTTTTGCTGCGTCCTCATGATTCTCGGTAAAATGGAAATATTTGCCTTCCTGCTCGTCGTACAGTCCGGTGTGCGCGGCCTGCGGGAACGCTGGTAAAGGAGGCCCTGTCTTGAATCTGCATCTTGTCGCCTGGCTTCTCGGAGGGCTGTCCTTCGGAATCAGTGCCTTTCTGCTGCTGCCCGCCCTGCTCGCGCTCGGCCTGGGTGAGCCTGCTCTTCCCTTTTTCGCTGCCGGCGGCCTGTCCGCGGCCGCGGCCCTGCTGCTGCGCTGGTGGGGCGGCCTGCCCCGGGTGCACCTGAGCATCCGCGAGGGCATCGCGGTGACCGGCCTCGGCTGGATTCTCGCGGCTTTTCTCGGCCTGCTCCCCTATGTATTCGGCGGCTGGCTCAGCGCACTCGACGCGCTGTTTGAAAGCATCTCGGGCTTTACGGGAACGGGCGCCAGCATCATCGTCTCCGTCGAAAGCCTGCCGCGCAGCCTGCTGCTCTGGCGCAGTCTCACGCATTGGATTGGCGGCTTTGCGATCATCGTGATGTTCACGGCCCTGCTGCCGCAGCTCGCACATGGCAGCCTGTTCCGCCACAGCGCCGAGGGCATCGGCGGCCTGCATGGCAGCCGCGTGCTGCCGCGCATCCGCACCATGGCCCGCATGCTGCTCGCGGTCTACGCGCTGCTTACCGCTGCGGCCGGCCTCGTCTATCTGCTCTGCGGCATGCCGCCCTTCGCCGCCGCGAGTCACGCGCTCTCGACGGTATCCACTGGCGGCTTTTCCATCTACGACGACAGTGCCCGCTATTTCGATGATCCGCTCATCGAGGGTGCCATGACATTTTTCATGATTGCCGCCGGCGGCAATTTCTGGCTCTATTACCTGGGCTGGAAAAAAGGCCTGCACCTGTTCACGGAAAACACGGAATTCAAGGCCTATCTCACGCTGCTGCTCCTGGCCATCGTGCTCATTGCCGCCAATCTCGTGCACGACATGGGCCTCGGCCCCGCAGATGCCCTGCGCTACGCTTCCTTTCAGGCCGCCTCGTTCGCCTCGACCACGGGCTTTGTGTCCAGTGACTTCGACAACTGGCCTTCCTTCTCGCGTTTCTGCCTGCTGCTGCTGATGTTCATCGGCGGCTGCGCCGGTTCCACGGCTGGCGGACTGCGCGTTTCCCGCATGCTGCTGCTGCAGCGCATGATGTTCTCCATCCTCTGGCAGAAGCTCCATCCACAGGGCGTGCGCCAGGAGCGTCTGAACGGCATCGCGCTCTCCGAGGACGCGCTTTTCAACGCGGGCCGCTTCTTTTTCATGTACATCATGCTCAACGCGTTCTGGGTGTTCCTGCTCACCGCGGATACCGTCCCCGCGCTCGACGCGATTGCCGTGAGCATCTCCGCCATGGCCGGTGTCGGCCCCGTACTCGAGCTCTCGGGCTCCGCCTACACCTACGCCACGCTGCCCGAAGCCAGCAAGTTCGTCGTCTGCCTCGCCATGCTCTTCGGCCGCCTGGAAATCTTCACGCTGCTCGTCATGCTCTCGCCGGAATTCTGGCATGAAAAGACCGGCTGGTAGCCATAGATTCCAAAGATTTAAGACGAATCTGAAAAATACATGGAAAAATTCCAATAAAAATAGTAATATATACAGTATTGGTGCATCGTGAATGGAACGGATCGGGCAGCGGCCCTCCCCCACGGTGCCACAGACTATGATTATCCTTTGGGAGGGAATTCTCTTGCGTATTGTAATCATCGGCGCCGGAAAACTCGGCTACAGCATCGCCGAGCTTTTATCCAAGGAGCAGTATGACATCGTTGTCGTCGACCAGAACGAGACCCGTCTCGAAACGGTCAAGGACACGCTGGATGTCCTGACCATCGCGGCCAACGGCTCCAGCCCGATCACCATGAATGATGCCGACATCCGGGGGGCCGACATCCTCATTGCTGTAACGGCCAGTGACGAGGTCAACATGATCTCCTGCATCCTCGCGAAAAAGCATGGTATCAAGCACACGGTCGCACGTATCCGCGATATGCAGTTCATGTCCGAAGCCAAGGAATACCTCAAATCCAATTTTGATATCGACCTCATGCTGAACCCGGAGCTCATCACCGCGCTCGAGATCAACCGCATCCTCATGATGCCGGCTGCGCTGAATGTGGAGGACTTCGCGGAGGGCAAGGTGCGCCTTTTTGAGACAAAGGTGCGCCGTCACTCGCCGCTCGCGCAGGTACCGTTCAAGGATCTCGACATGCCGAAGTCCATCCTGGCCGGCATGATCTTCCGCGACCACCACATGATTATCCCGCATGGCGATGATTCCCTGCAGCCGCACGACAACGCCTACTTCATCGGCAATCCGAAGGACATCGAGAAGTTCAGCAAGAACTTCGTGCAGCGTGATGCCCGCAAACTGCGCCGCGCCATCATCATCGGCGCGGGCCGTACCGGCCGCTTCCTCGCGCCCATGCTCGACAAGCAGGGCGTAAAGGTCAAGATCTTCGACAAGAACCGGGATCGCTGCCGCCTGGCCGCGGCCCGGCTCGAGAACGGCATCGCGATCTGCGGCGACGGTACGGATATCGATCTGCTGACCGAGGAGGGCATCGGCGAGGCCGATGTCGTGATCTGCCTCACGGAGGATGACAAGCTGAACCTCCTGCTCGCCCTGCTGGCCAAGCACATGGGCGCGAGCAAGACCATCGTGCGCGTTGCGCGTTCGGAATACATCGATCTCATGGAAAAGGTCGGCGTGGACATCGTTCTGTCCTCCCGCCTGCTGTCCGCAAGCGAGGTCATGGCCTTCGCACGCCGCGGCGGTGTCGTTTCGGTCTCCCTGCTCGAGGGAGCCAAGGCTGAGGCCGTCGAGGTCATCGTCCAGCCGGGTGCTCCGGTAGCCGGCAAGCCGCTCATGTCGGCAAAGCTGCCGCGTGAGTGCCTGGTCTGCGCCTACGTGCGCGACGGTGAGGCCTACATTCCGAACGGCGAAACGATCCTGCAGGCCGGTGACCGCACCATCCTGTTCATCCGCACCAAATATTCCAAAAAGGTCATGCAGTACTTTAAAGGCAGGGAATGATCATCATGCCAAAATTGCTCCTGTTCCTTTTGGGCCGCACAGCGCTTCTGGCTGGCTGCGGCTTTTTGCTGCCGCTTGTCGCGGCTCTCATCGAGCGCAGTCCGCTGACGATGGTCTTTGCGATGGCCGCGCTTTTTTCGCTCGCGCTGGGCATCCTGCTCTGCGCCCTCTGCCACCAGCACCGCAGCCGCCTTTCCATCCGGGAGGGCGCGGCCTTCCTGCTGCTGGCCTGGCTCGAGCTCACGGGGCTCGGCATGCTACCCTATCTCGCCAGCGGCGAGCTCCCGCTGCTCGATGCGTTCTTCGAAAGTGTCTCCAGCCTCACAACCACGGGTATCTCCTGTCTGCGCCCGGATGCCCCGCACCTGCTCGTACTCTGGCGCAGCGTGAGCCAGTGGCTCGGCGGCCTCAACATCCTCGTGCTGCTCACGACGGTGCTGCCACAGGTCAGCGGCTGCTTCGGCATCTCCTTTGCCGTGCAGAAGAGCATCCATTCCGGACAGCTCATGATCTCGCGCATGGAACGCACGGCTTTTACCGTTGTGCGCATCTATGCGGTGCTCACGATCATCGGCTGCCTGCTCTATGCCTGCGGCGGCCTGAGCCTCTTCGATGCCGTGAATCTCTCCATGGTCACGCTGTCTACCGGCGGCTGCTACGTCCCTTCTTCCGGCGGACTCACGCTGAACGGCTGGCTCATCGCCGCGATCCTGTTCGGCATGCTCGTATCGAGCGGGAACTTCCTGCTCTACTGGCAGTCGATCACCCAGCGGAAGATCCGCCATATCCTGCTGGATACCGAGCTGCGGGCCTTCCTGCTGCTCATCCTCGGTGCAGGCGCCTTCGTGGCCTGGCACCTCTGGCGCCTCGGCGTTTATGGCCCGGTCGACAGCCTGCTCTACGGTTTTTTCCATGTGGTATCCTTCGCTGGCACGACGGGTCTCTTTGCGGACCGCATTGCGGACTGGCCGGATTTTGACAAATTCGTGCTGTTCCTGCTGCCTTTTGTCGGCGGCTGCATCGGCTCCCTGGCCGGAGGCTTCAAGATGCTGCGCTTCATCATTCTCGGCAAGACCGCGCTGACCGAAATGCGCCGCACGCTGCACCCGCACATGGTCGTGCACATCGGCGTGGACGGCAGCACCGTGCCCCAGAAGATCATCGGCCGCATCCTGAGCTTTTTCTTCCTGTACTTCATCGCATTCTTTACCGCCGTACTCGTGATTTCACTGTCCGGCGTGAGCGAGCTGGAGTCCATGAATATCGCGGCCGGCTGCCTCACGAGCACAGGACAGCTCGCCCTGCTGGACGGCAGTCCGATGACCATCCTGGGCCTGTCCAACGCCGCGAAGCTCTTCTGCTGCTTCCTGATGATCCTGGGCAAGCTGGAAATCTTTTCATTCTTGATCGTGCTGCAGGCCGGCTATCTCCGGCTGCAGCACAGCCGCTGGTAAGGGAGGAATTCAACCACCATGAATCTACAGGTCGTTTCTTATATTCTGGGCCGGCTCTCGCTGGCCACCGGTGTGGCACTCTTCTTCCCTTTTCTGCTCGCACTGGCACTGGCGGAGACGAGCCGCCTGGCTTTTGCCGGCGCCATCATCACCAGCACAGTGCTCGGTGTCCTGCTCATGGCCTCCGGCCGCCTCATCAGCTCGAAGCTCTCCGTGCGGGAGGGCATCGCGATCACGGGACTGGGCTGGATCATGGTCACCACGCTGGGCATGCTGCCCTACTCCATCGGCGGCTACCTGCCGGTGCTCGAGGGCATCTTTGAGAGCATCTCCGGCTTTACGGGCACAGGCGCCACGGTCATCGACAGCATCGAGACCCTGCCGCGCAGCATACTGCTCTGGCGCAGCATGACGCATTGGTTCGGCGGTCTCGGTATCGTCGTGATCTTTATCGCGCTGCTGCCGCAGGTGGGCCGCGGAGCGGTGCACATGTTCAATGCGGAGTCCACCGGCCCGACCTCCGACCGGGTGCTGCCACGCATCAAGGCCACGGCTCTCGCGCTTTTCATCATCTACGTGGTCTTCACCCTGGCCGCCTGGATTGCCTTCATGTCCTGCGGCGTCGATCCGCTCACCGCCATTGACCACGCCTTTTCCACCACGGCCACCGGCGGCTTCTCCACCTACGACACGAGCGTCGCCCATTTCGACAACCCCGCGCTCGAAGCCTGGATGACCTTTTTCATGGTGCTCTGCGGCGGCAACTTCGGTCTCTACTTCACCGTCTGGAAAAAGGGCCCCCGGGTGCTCTGGAAAAACAGCGAGTTCAAGGCCTACCTTGTGATGCTCACGGCAGCCACCGCGCTCATCACCTGGAACCTCATGGACGGCATGGACTTCTCGGGCACACAGGCCTTCCGCTACGCGGCCTTCCAGGTCGCCTCGATCTCCTCGACGACCGGCTTCGTCTCGAATGACTTCGATGTCTGGCCCTCCTTCTCCAAGCTCCTGATCATCCTGCTCATGTTCATCGGCGGCTGCGCGGGCTCGACCTCTGGCGGCATCAAGGTCACGCGCTTCGTGCTGCTGTTCAAGATGGTCTACTCGCTCGTCTGGCAGAAGCTCCATCCCCAGATGCTGGCCCATGTGAAGATGAACGGCCAGGAGATGCCGGAAAACGTGCTCTACAGCGTCGCGCGCTTCTTCTTCGTCTACATCATGCTCTGCGTGCTCTGGGCCTTCCTGATGATCTGCGACGGCGTACCTGCGCTCGCGGCCATCGGCGTCAGCGTCTCCACCATGGGCAGCTGCGGCCCGGGCTTCGGCATGACCGGCGCCACCTGCACCTATTCCGGCCTGCCGGAATTCAGCAAGGCCCTGACCTGCGTCTCCATGCTGCTGGGACGCCTGGAGATGTTCACCCTGCTCGCAATGCTGCAGCCCGCCTTCTGGCGGCAAAAAAAAGGCTGGTGATTGTTCACCAGCCTTTCTCTTTACAGCCTCCGCGGCTTCACTCCGGAGGCTGTTTTTTTGCCTCTGCCCGCTTGTTCA